>NZ_JBYNAH010000133.1:0-14046 GCF_059781815.1 Salipiger sp.
TGGTTCAGGTCGCCCAATTCATGCCAACCAATAGCGACGTAGTTGCCCTCGATTGGCCGATCAACGACATGTTCGCCCATATGGAGACCCCAGAGGGTTTGTTTAGCTGGCATCATTCTCAATCTTCCTCACTTTGGTCGCGACTGCCTTGAATCCCCGCGCGGCACGTTCTTGACTGAGGACATAGAGGCCTGCGAAGATCTCGTCCTAGGTGAGCGTGCCTGCGCGCCAGTCGTCGTTCCAGCCGTAAGCGTCGGCCGCAGCCTTGTTGAAGCGCTAATCCCGCCGAATTGATGCACTGCATCACCGAATCTACTGAGGTCGGCAACAAAGCTGTCGGCGGGTCTCGTTCTGGCCTAATCGACTTGATCATCTCGAGGACTGGCCGGTCATTCCCGCTTTGTCGATGGCGTCCTTGATGCTTTGATAGAGCGAAGACTTGAATGCCTGATCCTGGGCATGCAGCTTGTAGAGCTCGAGCTCTTCCTTGCGGCGGCGAAGCATCACGTCTTTCATGATTTTTTCAAAGGCGAGGTCGCGGGAATACGGGTCAGGGTTTTCGCTGAACTTCTCTTCGAAGTCAGGGTGCGCTTGAACGCTTTCCACAATATTGAGGAATTTGACACGTTGCTCTTGGGGGGTTGCACTCCATCCTTGGAACCAGCGTTCGTTGAAGCTGCGGATGATCTCTTCCAGCGGATCTTCCTGCACATCTTCGCCGCGATAACCGCGCGGGTTCGGGTTCTGGGGATCCAGCTCGGCTTCACCGGAATCCAGTTCGATGGCTTGATTGAGCTTCGTGCGTTCAAGTCCATAGGATGACAGGTCGACGGCTTCCAGCAGTTCGTCCAATGCATCCTGATTGGGGTCTTGGATCTTCAGCTTCGGCACCAGGAATTTCAGGAACCAGAAGAGCTTTTCCCAGTCGAGCACTTCGAAGGGCATGATCGAGGCCATCTGGCCATAGATCTTCACGAACTGCTTGGCCTTGATCTTGAAGTCGATCTTCTCCTCGTCCTCCAGATCCAGTTCGTCGTTGAACCGGCTGGCCGCCGCATCAATGAGGGGGCTCAACTTCTGCGAGTCTTCACCTTCAAAGAAACGGGTGCAGAACTCCCCCACCTCGGCCCATTCGTAGACGCCGGCGTCATCCAGCGCGCTTTTCAGCTCATGCAGGACGTTCACGTCGGTTGCTTCGGACAGAGTCGTCACCGTGAAGAACGGGTCGAAGGCAGCCTTGATGTCCTCGGTTTCGTTGAAGAAATCCAAGACGAAGAGGTCCTCGGTGCGCTTGCCGAGCTTGGGCGACGAGCGGTTCAAACGCGATAGCGCCTGCACCGCCAGAACCGATTGCAGCTTCTTGTCGACATACATCGCGCAAAGCTTCGGCTGGTCGAAGCCGGTCAGATACTTGTTCGCCACCACGAGCAGCCGGTATTCGTCCTTGTCGAACTCGGAGCGCGTCTTGTCCTCGGCAAAGCCGTTCATCTCGGCTTCGGTGCGCTTGATTCCATCGACCTCTTTCTCACCCGAGAACGCGATCAGCGCCTTGAAGGGCTTCCCGCGCTTTTCAAGTTCGGCCTGCACCGCATTGTAGTATCGGATCGCCATCTCGATGTTCTGGGTGACGATCATCCCCTTGCCTTTGCCGCGCAACTTCTTGGTGTTAACCACATTGTCGATGAAGTCATCGACCATGATCTCCGCCTTGGTGTTGATCGTCTGCTGGCTGCGCTCGACATAGGCGCGCAGCTTCTTCTGCGCTTTCGCCGTATCGAACAGGGGGTTATCCTCGATCGATTTCTGGATCTCGTAATAGCCCTTGTAGGTCGTGTAATTGGCCAGCACGTCGAGAATGAAGCCTTCCTCGATCGCCTGCTTCATCGAATAGAGGTGGAACGGTTTGAAACGGCCATCTGCCTGCTTCGTGCCAAACTTCTCCAGGGTCGAGTTCTTGGGCGTCGCGGTAAAGGCGAAGTAGGAGGCATTGCCGCGCATCTTGCGGGCGCGCATCGCCTTCAGGATCTTGTCCTGGTTATCCTCTTCATCCGGATCCTCACCGCCGCCCATGGCCTGGTTCATCTTGTCATGGGCCAGACCACTCTGGCCGCTATGGGCCTCATCGATGATCACGGCAAAGCGCTTGTCGCTCAGATCGGCGATCCCGTCGATGATGAAGGGGAACTTCTGGATCGTGGTGATGATGATCTTCTTGCCGTTCTCCAGCGCCGCTTTCAGATCGGCGGAGCGCATCGCCGGGGCGACGATGTTCTTCACCTCCGAGAAGTCGCGGATGTTGTCGCGCAGCTGCTTGTCCAGCAACCGGCGGTCCGTCACCACGATCACGCTGTCGAACAGGGGGGCATCCAGCGCGCGGGCACCGGGCAGGTCCATATTGTCGGGATAGGTCTCGATCAGCTGATAGGCCGTCCAGGTGATCGAGTTCGACTTGCCAGACCCTGCCGAGTGTTGGATCAGGTAGCTATGGCCGACGCCATTTCCGGCCGTGTGAGTCAACAGCTGCCGCACCACATTCAGCTGGTGATAGCGCGGAAAGATCAGCGCCTTCTTCGCCAGCGGGTCAGTCGCCTTGCCCTCCAGCAGCACGAAGTGCTGGATGATCCCGGCCAGGCTTTGCGGCTGAAACACCTCTTCCCACAGATAGGCGGTCTTGTGGCCATTCGGGCTGGGCGGATTGCCCGCACCCTCGTTATGGCCCTTGTTAAAGGGCAGGAAGAAGGTCGAGGCACCCGCCAGCTTGGTCGCCATCCAGACCTCATCGGTATCGGCGGTCATGTGGACCAGCACGCGACCAAAGCTCAGCAGGGTCTGGCTGGCATCGCGCTCGCGATACTGCTTCTGGCCGTGATAGCGGGCGGTCTGGTGGGTCCAGGCGTTCTTCAGCTCCAGCGTGACGATGGGCAGCCCGTTCAGGAACAGCACCATGTCCACGGATTCATTCGGGTTGGACAGCGAATGGTGCACCTGGCGCGTGACGCTCCAGATATTGGCGGCGAAGTTGTCGTGGACCTTTTGCGCCGAACTCGCCAGCGGCGCGGGATACATCAGGGTGAAGATCGCATCATCGACCGGCAGCCCCTTTTTTAGCAGATGCAGCAGGCCCTTGCGCTTCATCAGCTTGTCGAACTGGCCGAGGATCTTGGCCTGCCAGTCGGCGGGGTTGCGGGTCTTGAGCCGGTCGAGCGCCTTGGCCTGGGTGGCCTCGAGGAATTCCCAGAACAGCGCGGTGTCGAGCGCGAGGCGGGCGTCGAAGTCCGTCGGGCGACCGATGCGGAACGGGCCTGAGGGGGAGGCCCCTTCGGTCAGCTCTTCCGAGATAGCCCCGGTCAGGCCACGTTCGATGGCCTGTTCCAGTGCGATTTCCTTGGTGTTGCTGACCGAGATATTCATGACCGCCCCTAATGTTGGTTCTGTCGTGGTCCCGGGGCCGCCGCGCGGCGCCGGGATGCGTGCTTAAATGACCTTGATCTTGCCCGTGACCGCCGCGTTGATCAGGCTGGTTTTGTATTCCTTGAGCGCGACAATTTGCTTTTCCTTTAGCAAAATAGCCTCATCGAGCGGCCTCGAAATTTCTCTGATATGAGAGACCAGTTCTCTTTGCTCATTAATTGGAGGAACAACGATCACCAATTCTTTGATGCGTTCCAAGTGCAGGTTGGTAACAGATGTGCGGAAGCTGCCAAAAAAGAGCTGTTGGTCGACCAGTGGGCTGTTGAAAAAAGCCTCAAAGTAATGAGGGTTCAGCTCAGAGCGAAGCTTTATCAAGCAAAGACTTACAAAAAAGCTGAACTCTTCCTGCCAGTCAATAACTTTAGTTAGGCCAATCGTGCCATTTTTTGATAGCAGCACGTCGCCGAACTCAGCGTCTGCGCGTTTACTTAGCTCCTTATGAGCAGATTCTGAAATCTTCCGCACAGATTCCCACTGTATTTTTCCATCTTTCATTTTCGAAAGATCAGTCACGCGCAGAAAAGGGACGCCCTCATCCAGATATTCTGGGGTGAAGTGCGTTCCATCGACAATCTTGTTTGCAAGAAATTTAAGTTTTGCGAGACTCCAATGCGCGGGGATTTGGCCGATCCAGTCGATGCCGCTGTCCTTCATGGGGGCGGCGGGGTTCAGGCCGCGGGTGACGGCCTGCTGGATCAGGATCTGCCTGCGCTCGCGCAGGAGCGTGATCTGCTCCTCCTTGATCCGCACCGCCTCATCAATCGCCGCGCATTTCCCATCCAGAAACGCCGCAATGGCGCGTTGTTCGGGGAGAGGTGGCTCAACGAGAAGGCTGTTGGCAATGTGGTTGAAACTGATCGTCTGGCGCACGCCGGAGCCAAGGAGCTTCATGTTTGAGACGTCATATCGGTGAAGAAGGTAGTTGAAATACCGTTTGTCCATCTCAGCCTTGGCTTGGAGGACAATATATCCGGCGCTGACGACAACATCGATATTTGAGAGACCAATGCGCAGGCTCTTCAGGTCATAGTTGAGGTTCAGTGGGTTGACGAGGAACTCGCCAGACAGAACCTCCTGATAGGAAGCCTTAGTTGCGAGCGGAACGCGTTCGTCATCCTTTTCGACCACCTCACCGAAACTGATGGAGCCGCAGCTTAGGTCCATGTTGGCCCTATGTTTTTTCTCCTGAAATAGCTGCTTCAGCTTGCGGCTTTTCCAGTGATTAGGAACTTCTTCCAGCCAGCCCTCGCCGCTGTCCTTATAGCTTTCATACGTCGGATAAGCCGCGATGTTCATTCCGCCGGCTCCAGCTTGGTCGCGACCTCGACGCCGAGGATGTCGGCGATCAGCCCGTCGGCTTTCTCCTCCAGCGCCAGAATATCCTGCGTGACCTCTTCGAGGCTGCGCAGCGGCTTGTGGCGGTAGAAATACTTGTTGAAGCTGATCTCGTAGCCGATCTTCACGCTGTCGAGGTTGATCCAGGCTTCTTCCACATGCGGCTTCACCTCCGCCAGGAAATAGCGGTGGATGCTGTCCTTCAGCGGCACGCTTTCCGCATCGCGCAGGTCGGTCGCGGGTTCATAGGTCAGGTAGCTGCCATCGGCCTGCTTGTAGTAACCGAAATCCGCCAGATCGCCGGTGGCGCAGCCCAGATGGGTGGTCAGATCCTCCAGATCGCCCGTGGACAGCTTGTGCCGCTTGGCGATGACCTTTTCGGCGGCCTCGTCATACCAGCTGACAGCGTTCAGGATCGCGTTTTTCTCGGTCGCGGACAGCTTGAGCTTGCGGGCCTTGATCGCCTTGGTCACCGCGTCGCGGAAGGCGTTGAAGTCATTGGTCTCCTGCTCGCCGATGTCATTCATCAGCAAGAGCGCCGCTTTCAGCAGGTCGCGCAGCTTGGCCCAGTAGCTGGTATCGGTCAGCTTGCCGCGTTGCTTGGCGTTGAGGGTGATGCCCTGTTCCTCGCACCAGGCGGTGATGGCTTTCATCTCGCCCTTCAGGAAGCCGGGTTCATAGACCTGTTCGCCATGCTCGGCGTAAATCCACTCCATCGGCTCGCGCAGGGACTTGTCAAAGCGCAGGGGCTTGATGCGCTCGGCGCTGAAGCCCGCGCTCCGGCGGTCGGGGCGTTCGATGGTGACCTTGTGGTAGCCGAAATCCGCGTTGTCGAAGACCTGCACGGCGATGCCCGTCGGGTCGCCTGCGGCGTCGATCTCGCGCTCGATCGGGGCGAAGTTCAGGTAGGCCTTGGTGATCTGTTCGATGTCGGTTTCCGAGAACTCGCAGTTCTTGTCACCGAGGTTCTTGCGCAGTTTACGGTAAAGCAGGTTGGCATCGATCAGCTGCACACGCCCGCGCCGCGCCTCGGGCTTGGCGTTGGACAGCAGCCAGATATAGGTGGTGATGCCGGTGTTGTAGAACAGGTTGTTGGGCAGCTGGATGATGGTGTCCAGCATGTCGTTTTCGATGATGTAGCGGCGGATGTTGGATTCCCCGCTGCCCGCATCGCCGGTGAACAGGCTGGAGCCGTTATGGACGGAGGCGATGCGCGAGCCGAGCGGGCTGGTGCCCGTGGGCTTCATCTTGTTCACCATCTCCATCAGGAACAGCAGCTGGCCGTCCGAGGAACGCGGCGTGGCGTCCATGGTGTCCTTGTTGCCCCAGTAGTCGGTCAGCTCGACCTGGAAGCGGGGGTCGATGACGTCCTTGCCATCCTTGATGTATTTGACCTCGCTGTTCCAGCTTTTGCCGTAGGGCGGGTTGGAGAGCATGAAGTCGAAGCGGTTGGCCGAGAATTCATCGGTGGAGAGGGTGGAGCCGACGCGGATGTTCTCGGGGTTGTTGCCCTTGATCATCATGTCCGATTTGCAGATCGCGTAGGTCTCGTCGTTGATCTCCTTGCCGTAGAGATAGACGTCGCCGCGCGCCTGGATCGGGCCTTCGGGTTCCTTGATGTAGTTCTGCGCCTCGGTCAGCATGCCGCCCGAGCCGCAGGCGGGGTCATAGATCGTCATGACCGGGGGCAGTTGATCCTTGATCGGGTCGAACATGAGGTGGGTCATGAGGTGGATCACCTCGCGCGGGGTGAAGTGTTCCCCGGCTTCCTCGTTGTTCTCTTCGTTGAACTTGCGGATGAGCTCTTCAAAGACGTAGCCCATGCCGAGGTTGGATAGGCCGGGCAGCGTGTTGCCCTCAGGGTCTTCGACGGCGTCGGGCGTTAGGTTGATGTAGGGCGAGACGAACTTCTCGATTACATCGAGCAGGACCTGCTTGTCCGCCATGTGCCGCATCTGGTCGAACAGTTTGAAGCGGGTGACGATCTCTTTGACGTTGCCGGAGAAGCCGTCGAGGTAGTCCTCGATGTTGGCGAGCAGGATCTGCTGGTTGTTCGTGGCGGTGCCGTGCAGCTTCTTCAGCGTCCATTGGCTGGTGTTGAAGAAAACATAGCCAGCAGCATCCTTGAGCGGTTCATCGTCCAGCTCCAGCGCGCCCATGTCTTCCTTCTGGTAGCGCACCTCTTCGAGGACTGCATCTTTGGTCGGCTCCAGAAGCGTGTCGAGACGGCGCAGGACAACCATCGGCAGGATGACATCACGGTATTTGCCCCGCACGTAGACGTCCCGCAGGCAGTCATCAGCGATACGCCAGATAAATGAGACGAGACTATTGTGTGATGTTTGGTTCAAAGTGTGCCTCGGGGTCTGAGAGTTTCATAGGCTGGCTCGCCCGAAGCTATCGGCGGAAATGAGGAAGGGCAACTGAGCCCGAAAGTCCAAGGATCCGACCAGGTAGCACGCCGAGACCCGGCATGGCCCTCAAGGCCTCCCCCACCCTACCTAGGACTTCCTGCAACCACGCCCCGACAAGGACGTGCCCCACGCCTTCTATCATCAACTCGAAGTCAACGAGATGAAGAGGTTCGACATGACCACCAGCCCCACTGCCCGCATGATCACCGACGCCGTCGAGGCGAGCGGCAAGACCCTGCGGGAGATCGCCACCGAGATGGGCCTCGAGCGCGGCAACGTGATCTCCATGCTGAAATCAGGCGAGATGCGCATGCCGATCGAGCGGATCCCGGCCTTCGCCGCCGCCACCGGCATCGACGCGCTGGCGCTGACCCGTGTCGCGATGTCCGAGTATATGCCGGAGACCTGGTCCGTGCTCGCGGCATCCGCCTCGCCGGTGCAGGAAGCGCAGCTGAACATCCGCGCACCCGGCGCGGTCGTCGAGCGCTTCAAAGCGATCTGCCAGACCGAGCGCCGCAACTACGGCGACATGCTTGGGCTCTTGCTCGACGTCTGGGATGGCGACGTCGAGAAGATGGTCTGACATCGCGAGAATGGTGCGCGTCGGCTCCCTGCTGGCGCGCATCGGCACCCAGCATGCCCTGAGAGCCTTCAAAATCGCTGCCAATTAGGCACCTCGCCCCGGGAGCTACCCCAAGTGCCCTCTGGGCCAGACGCGCTTCAGCGGCCGATTTGCGGACCGCACCAAATTAACTGATTTTGTTGTGTTTCCGCCTACTTGCGCAGACCGGGCCTCGGTCATAGGTGACCGGCTCCACAACGCAATGGATGCCAATTCCGCCCCCGAGCACCACTATATCCCAGCAAAGCAATGGCTTCACTTCGTGACCCTCGCAACCTCCGTCTGGCGCGGCGTCTTCGTAGTCCGCTTGCTCGTCAAGAGCCTGGCGGAGTGTAGCTTACTGCCACGTCTCCGGCTTGTTCGGCGAGCTTTGCGAATTCAGCCGTGCTCCAAACACAGTGCGTGTTGAAATCCGTCCCTATCCCTGCGGCCCCAACGATCATTGCCGCCTTCGCCGGAACATCCACGCTGTCGGCATCAATGATCAACATTACATCGGCGTCTCCCGTTATGAAGTAGTGCTCCACGAGTTTCCCGCCGGCAGCACCCACGAGTTTTTCCAGGACCGGCTTTCGGTCATCGGGTTTGGATAAGAACCCTCTGATAGCTGATTGCGTCAATTTCGCGGTCAAGATGAATTTCGGCATGATCTCTCCCTCCCTGAAGCACGAGTTCAATGCCGACAAAACATACCACGGATCCGCACCTCCGGTCGCCGTTGGGCCGACCGGCGCACGAAGCAGGAACTACAGCGACATGCTGGAGCTCTTGCTCGAGGTCTGGGAGGGTGACGTCGAGCGCATGGCCTGAGCGGACGATTGAAGGCATGCGGGCGGCGGGACGTTAGAATCTCCCGCCCGCAGAGAGCGCGCGCAGGCATGAGCGGACCGATGACAGCAACGGGTTAATCGGTGACGTCATGGATGATGCGATGGACGCCATCGCCGCCTCTCCCCCAAGATCAGCAAGGAACCGATCGAACTCGCGGAGATGATTTTCGACGCGCTACGGGACAACGGCTATGGCGAATTCGATCGTCATCTTAGCCCCCACTCGCTCCGTATATGTCCAACAGAAGGTCAGGGTTCGATCCCTCTCCCGCCAATTCTGACTTCAAATCTTGAAGGATGGGCAAGAATTTGGAACGTCGTCTTTGGAAGTTCGCGTTTGCTCGTCGACGTTCATTCAAGTCTTTCTCGGTCCTTTCTATTATCTCTAAGAGTTCACCTGCCAAAGGATCGGAGCCAGTCACCAGTGCCCTCGGGTTCACGCGCCGCCATCTTATCAGGCCCGCAAGCAAGAACGGCGCGTAGTGGAACATGGTATACTCGCCGCCGATATTGCGTCTAAAGTCAGCGATCGTTCTACGAGCCAGTCGTTCGACGTCTCCTCGGCCCAAATGAGACGGTGCCGTGTCCGAGCGAGAAAGCATGAAGGCCATTGACGCACTTTGTCGGTTCCAGGTCCAATCCTCGATATCCGAATTTAGAAGCAACCGCATGGCTCTTGCCTCATCCTCTTGGTCGCCTACGATGCGGCCAAGGCCCTGATACACCAAGACCCAGCTGGCCTGATGCTGGACGAATGGATGAGGTTTTCCAGACGCTTCGATGCAGTCCATCAACCAGGTTGCGACGTCGCGCGGGCACTTTCGGAACTGCCAGGTCAAGAATTTGAGGGCGTCATTGTTTTCGGTCCCCGGGCCATTCTCACCTCGCAGCCGTTGCCCAGTAACATCGAGCGCCCTGTTCGTCAGAGACTCGAACCGTTCAAGAGTTTCGCCGTCGATCTCCGCGGGAAACTCGCCATCGCTTGAGACACAGTATTTCCCGAAGGGGCGCTGCGACATCTTTTGTCCGAGCGTCGCCCAGTCCATCTCGCGTTGATCGAGAGCGGTTTCAAGGATCGTTTGCATTCCTGCAGAGCGAGCACTGTCTTGCCACGCCTCCACCCCACAGGGAAGAACCAGCCGTTTGGGGATAGACACCTGGATATCGAGGCTGTCGATTATCTCGTCCCAATCACGCTCGTCGCTCAGGGCCTCGTCCCAATCGACCGTGAAGTTTCTTCCCAAGTCCGGCGCTTCCATCAAGATTCGTGCACGGCCGGCGGCAGGTTTCTGTTCGACCCAAAGAGAGACAGCGGCTTGTTGCTTCAGGGGGGCGCCGAGCGGCACTATCGCGGCCAAGGCGCGGCCTCTTTCCGCAAGTAGACCGAGACGTTTTCCTGCCCACCTGGGATTGCAAATGTTGCCGGTTCGGGGCTCCGGTAAGTCCGCCCGGCTTCGAGTGTTTCTTCTTGCCGAATGAGATCGAAGTTCATTGCGCCGCCCGAACCAAATACGATCGTCGATAAGCGCGGCAGGAAATCGAAGAAGATCGGTGCCCCGCTGCCTGCGCGGTGCGCTGCTGCCAATGCCCCCCGTGCGACCGCCGTCGCTGGTAGTGCTATGACTCCGACCGAAACGTTTCGCTGGATCTCAGAAATCAAGCGATCTCTCAACCGACCTTCGGTCAAGGTCTCCAAAATCACGACATCACAACCGGTCAGATCAAGCTCAGCCTGGCGCATCCTGACAGATTCCGACGCGTCGTAATCGCTCAGATCCAGCACCTCCCAATCTCCGTTCGGCTGTCGGAGCATCTCGGGACCGCAAGCGATCCCGAGGCCCGCCTTCCCGACGGTGCCTGCAATTGCACGATGGGCGGTGCGGGCCGAAAAGCCGTCTGCACCTATCGCTGCGGTGCGCGCGGCACGAATGAGAGACTCATAGCCAGCGTCACTGGGAAGGAGCGTCGCCGCTTCGCGGCGCTCCGGAGCAAGCACACCCCGCGAGCTTCGAATTCGAAGCTTTTGGATGGAGAGCCCTTGCCGGTCATGGCAAACGACACCTACGGTCTGCCCCTCTGAAGCCTGGCTCTGCTCGATCGCGAAAAGTGCGGCCAGAACGGGACGCCAGACAAGTGAGCCATTTCGGAATTTACCCCGCGCGAGTGCATTTAGGAGGTGTTCTTGAGCGGTCTCATCTCCATCCGGGCCTTCGTCGATAGACAGGATCGTATGCGCCGACCCACGCGCCGAACCGAGTAGCGCGGACGAGAGCTTTACGGCTTCTTCATCTTGCATCTCCAGAAGGGTGCGAACAGAAATACGCCGTTCCCCGATGCCGACGTCGCCCCATCCGCCTCCTCGCCCGTGAGGCGCAAAATCGGCTTGGGGTCCGCCGATCCAACGCGAGTCCGCACTTTCACCAACCCGCACAACCGAGGATAGGGGGCCGCTCGCGACGATATCGACCAGACCGATTTCTTCTTCTTCTCCCGGCAGGGCCCTCCAGTTTTTTGCGGCGAAGTCCCTCCAACCGTTCAGGTCGAATCCGCACAACTTTCGTTCGGTCATATTGCGGCCTCGTAAAGCTCACCGCGTATGAAATCTCGCACAGCTTCAAATCCTCTGGCCAGATCTTCGCCAGCTGGACCGATGGCGATGGCGGTCACCGTCGCCTTGCCTTGAATGGCGCTCGCGCACGACGCGATACCGCGCGCGGGCGTCATGATCAGCCCGTTACGCAGAACTTCCGTCTGAGCGAGGGGCTGAATCCGATGAAGCAATAGTGCGGCCTCTCCGACAGCGTATTCCAGCGCTATTTTGCGCATCGCATGCGGTGTCCAGACGGCGACCCGACGTGGCAGATCTGAGCGGCTCGGATCAGATATTCTGAGCGCGACATGGGCCTGCGCCGCAGTCAACAAGGGGCCCGGCCTCTCGGGGCGTGCTTGAACTTCGACTATGCGGTTTGTGTTGCGCAACCAGAATACGGCAATCGGCCGATCCTGCGTGAACCAGCGTCCACCCACAGCTTCTGTGTTCCAGGAAATCGGAGATTGCGCGACGAGCTCTGCTTCCTCCAATTCGTCGATCGCTAGAATGATTGAGAGGACGGCGAAATCGGTCCAAGTTTCAGCCTGCCACGCCCAAAGGTCGTCTTCGATCTTGCGGCGTAAAAGAAGCCTAAGCCAACCATCGTGGACTTCCCGATAACTGCGGTCCTGCATGAGCACGTAGTTCGGCTGGACGCCGGCAGAGGCGATCATGACGCCGAGGTCGGCAAGTGAACGCGCAACCGCCCGACACGACTTCCTGAACCCGTCGACCTGCGCGTAGCGAGCGCTCTCCTTCGCGCGAGGATGCTCGCGCATCCATCCCCGTGCGACATCAGCAGCGAGTCGCGCATAGGCATGCAGCACGCGGTTCTCTAGTGTGTCGAAGTTTTCACGCCTGACAGTTGCGAGAATCCGCTGCGACGCGCCGGCGCGTTCAGCAATGCTCCGGCCGGGCTGGCGGCTGAGCCAGACCATAGATGCGCGGTCCATTTCCTGAACGCGATCAAGCGGGGTAAGTTCCCTGTTCCTGCGCAAGACCCTGCGGATACGCCTTTCCAAATCATGCAACACCGGTTGCATCCGGCGTGCCTGGCGCACGATCTCGGCCATCTTCGGGTCGGCTTCATTCTCGGCGCGCTTCCAAGCGCCCCTTAGGCGCCCCCAGGTATCGCTTGGGTCTTCAAGTGCGTCTTCTAACTCCTGAATGCGGGCGAGGACTTCGTTCATGTGCCGAAGCGCCTCCGCTCCTTCCTCTTCTGCCGCGGTTGCCGGATCGTGCCCCGATCTGGGTCGGACTGGGAAACCCAGACGAAGCGGTGCTCTTCCCTCTTCGCGCTTGGGATATGGGGCAAGGACCAAGCTTGTATTGGTGCCCTTCACGCTCCCACTAAGAAGCGTCATGTATTCATAGCCCCTGGGGGCGGCGCCCTGGTAGCTCCCTATGAGGCAATCGTTAGGGCCGAAGGCCTCCCCATCTCCGAGAGATTGGGACGCCCATGGACGCGTCAGAAACCGCATCAGCGCGTGACCCCACTCCACACGAATTGGCCGGTTGCTTCAGAGAGCGACATGGACTCCTCGATTGCCTGCGCAAGCGCGTCGTCCCCAAGCTCACGTTCAACGAAAGCCACCAGCTTTGAGAATTGCGGCCCCTCAATGTCGATTTCCACTCCGCGGAGTTTCGGAATCAGGCGCATCTCGACCTGATCCGCGAGTGCGTCGTCGACGCCCCGGCTGCCTTCGACTTCTGGGTAGTTCGCAGCATAAGCCATAATCGCACGACCGAGGCGATGACCGAAGGGACGTTTGAAGTCACGCATCAGGTCGACCATCTGCTCCACCCGGCCCGTCACGCGCCGGTCGCCGTCCACGGTTGCGCTCGATCGTCCCCAGCTTTCCCAAGTCTGCTGCGATAGAGCCACTGTCGGCTCAACGGTTCCCTGCGCCTGGCCGTCTTTGATCTTTTTCGGTGCGGAGAAACGAAGGATGTTGGCGCGGTCGACGACCTTATCGGATAGTGACTGCGTGCTTTCGTCCTCGTTCATCGTGCCCGCGAACAGCAGATTATAGCCGGGGAAAATCCGGGGTGGATGTTCCATGTTCGGAATTTCCAGCTCGATTTCAGCGTCCTTGCGCTCGTTCGCCTCACCGACGTCACTAGGGCGCGGTCGGCTTTCCAGTCGGCTAAGGAAGTCCGAGAAGTAATACTCGACCCTGGCAAGGTTCATCTCGTCCAGCAGGATCATCATCATGCGATCCTGCTCGGCATCATCGTTGTTGAGCTCATCTAGTGCCCATAGCGCGCGCGCCATGTCTGTGGGCCGGAACTTGCCTTCGATATAGTTATAGAAGCCCATCAGATCCTGTGGACTGTCCCAACGTGGCTGCACCGGGACTTGCAGGAAACCGATCCCCATGCCAGCTGCATACTGACGCGGCAGCTGGCTTTTGCCCGTGCCGGAAATGCCTGCAAGCACGGCCATCTGGGTCGTCTCGTTGACCTTCATCGCCGTATGGAAAGCACGAAGTGTTCGGGCCGGGTAATCGAGCCCCTTAGCTCGAAGACGCCGTTCGACACGTTTGATCGCGTCGGCTTCGTTTTCACGGGGAGCGGGGGCCCAGGTCCGCATTGCTGCAATGACGGGCGGTGTTTCCTTCAGCTCGCGGAGCGGATCTGCCTCGCCGGTTTCGCCATCTACCGAGCGCCCTTCCTTGCGCGCGATCTCGGCATTGAGATGCGCCAGGCGAGCGTCGAGAGAGCTCCGCGTTTCCTGAAGGGTTTCAATTTCACCTATGGACCGACGGGCTTCCTGGTTCAGGG
>NZ_JBYNAH010000134.1:0-14045 GCF_059781815.1 Salipiger sp.
CGGGCGCTGTCGAATCTGATCGACAACGCGCTGAAATACGGCCGCCGCGCGGTGGTGCGGCTCGAAGCTGGCGTCGACATGGCGACGATCTCGGTCGAGGACGAGGGCGGCCGCCGCCCGCTGGAGGAGATCGAGGCCCTGATGGCGCCGTTCCGCCGCGGCGAGAACGCCCGCTTCACCGACGGCACCGGGCTCGGGCTCAGCATCGTCTCGACCATCGCCATGATGCATGGCGGCGAGCTGCGCTTCGAGACCGCGCCGCATGGCCTGCGGGCGGTCTTCACCATCCGCCGGGCCTGAAGCGCCTCGCGAACTGCCCAAATATGCGCCGCTTTGCATTTCGGTGCCGCTCACACGGGCCCCGCGCAATGGACCGGGGGCGAAACCTCGCCTAACACTCGACACAAGACCGTTCGGGCACTTGATTCATGCTAATCTGCCCGAACGGGCACATCGAAAACCGCGCCTTCGCACATCGCCTTGGCGCGCATCGTCTATTTTGAACGGAGGGCTGACATGTACAGCCATCAAGTCGGGGCCGAGCTCTTCCGGTTCCCGGATCTCAGGACGCTGATGGCGCGGGCCACGCCGCTGCGCTCGGGCGACCAACTCGCCGGGATCGCCGCCGCGACCGATGTCGAGCGCGTTGCCGCGCAGGCCGCGCTGGCCGATCTGCCGCTCAAGACCTTCCTGACCGAGGCGCTGATCCCCTACGAGGCCGACGAGGTCACGCGGCTGATCATCGACACCCACGACAAGGCCGCCTTCGCGCCGATCAGCCACATGACCGTGGGCGATTTCCGCGACTGGCTGCTGTCGGATGCCGCCGACAGCGCGACGCTGGCGGCGCTGGCGCCGGGGCTGACGCCCGAGATCGTCGCGGCGGTCTCGAAGATCTGCCGCAATCAGGATCTGATCCTGATCGCCTCGAAATGCCGCGTGGTGACGAAGTTCCGCAACACCATCGGCCTCGAGAAGCGGCTCTCGACCCGGCTGCAGCCCAACCACCCCACCGACGATCTGCGCGGCATCGCCGCCTCGACCTTCGACGGGCTGATGTATGGCTCGGGCGACGCGGTGATCGGCATCAACCCGGCCACCGACAACCTGCATGCCACGGTTGAACTGCTGCACCTGCTCGATGAGGTGATCCAGGAATACAACGTGCCGACGCAATCCTGCGTGCTGAGCCACGTCACCAACACCATGGCCGCGATCGAAGAGGGCGCCCCTGTCGACCTGACCTTCCAGTCGATCGCCGGCACCGAGGCCGCCAACACCTCCTTCGGCATCAATCTCGACATCCTGACCGAGGGCCATGACGCGACGCAGTCGCTCAAGCGCGGCACGGTCGGGCAGAACTGCATGTATTTCGAGACCGGGCAGGGCTCGTGCCTGTCGGCCGATGCGCATCACGGCGTCGACCAGCAGACGCTCGAGGCCCGCGCCTACGCGGTGGCGCGCAAGTACCAGCCGCTCCTGGTCAACACGGTGGTCGGCTTCATCGGCCCGGAATACCTCTATGACGGGCGGCAGATCATCCGCGCCGGGCTCGAGGACCATTTCTGCGGCAAGCTGCTCGGCGTGCCCATGGGCTGCGACATCTGCTACACCAACCACGCCGAGGCCGACCAGAACGACATGGACACGCTGCTGACGCTGCTGGCGGCGGCGGGGATCACCTATATCATGGGCATCCCGGGCTCGGATGATGTGATGCTGAGCTACCAGACCACCTCGTTCCACGATGCCCTCTATGCTCGCCGCGTGCTCGGCCTGCGCCCGGCGCCGGAATTCGAGGAATGGCTCGACAAGATGGGGCTGATGCCCTCCGACGGCGCCTTCACCCCGGCCAGTCGCCCGCCCGCCGCGCTGTCGCAACGCATGACGCTTTTGGAGGCCGAATGACCAAGCTCCCCGATCTCTTCACGCCCGACGAACAGCGTGCCGAAGACCCGTGGGCCGGGCTGCGCCGCCACACCTCGGCGCGGATCGCGCTGGGCCGCACCGGCGTGTCGCTCTCGACCGCGCGCAATCTCGAGTTCCAGATGGCGCATGCGCAGGCCCGCACGGCGGTGCACTCGCCGCTCGATCTCGACGCGCTCGAGGCCGATCTCGGCCAGCCGCTGCTGCGGGTGGCCAGCCGCGCGCCCGACCGCGCCGCCTATCTGCAACGGCCCGATTGGGGCCGTAGGCTCGATGCGGACTCGGTTGCAAAGCTCGAGGCCGCCCGGCCCGCGAGCGCGCCCGATGTGGCGCTGGTGCTGGCCGACGGGCTCTCGTCGCTGGCGACGCAGCAATCGGCGCCGGGTTTCCTCAAGGCCTTCCAGCCGCTGCTGGAAGAGGCCGGGCTTAGCGTTGCGCCGCTGGTGGTGGCAACGCAGGGCCGGGTGGCCATCGGAGACGAGATCGCCGCGATCCTCGGTGCGAAGCTGGTGGTGATGATGATCGGCGAGCGCCCGGGTCTTTCGGCTGCCGACAGCCTCGGGCTTTACCTGACATGGGCGCCCAAGGTCGGGCGCACCGATGCCGACCGCAACTGCATCTCCAACATCCGCCCCGGCGGGCAGAGCTACGAGGACGCGGCCTACCGCGCCGCATGGCTGACCCGTGAGGCGTTCAAGCTGCAGCTCTCCGGCGTCGGGCTGAAGGACCGCACGGTCACCGTCGACGCCAAGGCGCAGATCGAAGGATGAGCATGGCGCCGGTTCCCGCAAGCTCCCGGAGGCCGCGCGTTGCGCAGCGTCGCCCGCGTCTCAAGGCCGCGCCCGGTTGCGAAGGCCGGGGGCTTCGGCCACAGAGTGGGAACAGGCAAGACGCCGTGACCGGATCGCCAGTATCGGCAGGCCCGGCACGCAGGACCAGAAAGGACGCCGCATGAAACCGGCCGCCCGCCGCGAGGCAATCGTGCAGCTTGTCGAGGAATGCGGAGAGGTGCATGTCGATGCGCTCTCCGAGCAGTTCGAGACGTCACGTGAAACAATCCGCCGCGATCTCAACGAGCTCGACACCGCGGGGCGCATCCGCAAGTTCCACGGCGGCGCCCGCAAGACCGCGAGCTTCACCGACAGCGGCCTCACCGAGGGGCCGTTCGAGGCCCGCATGGTGACGATGACCGCGGAGAAGACCGCCATCGGGCGCTGTGCTGCCGAGCTTTTCGACGAGGGCGCTGTGATCTTCGTCGATACCGGCTCGACCACCATCGCCTTCGCCCGCGCTCTGGCGCGGCGGCGCGGGCTGACCGTCATCACCAACTCGCCCGAGATCGCCGGCCTGCTGGCGCGTCCCGAGGGCCATCACAGGCTCTACCTGCTGGGCGGCGAGATCGCCGCCGAGGGGCGCGAGACACTGGGCGCGCTGGCCATCGAGCAGCTCGGACGCTTCAAGGCCGAGCACGTGGTGCTGACCATCGGCGGCATGACCCGCGGCGAGATCATGGATTACGACCTGCGCGAGACCGAGATGGCCCGCGCCATGGTCGCCCGCGGCGCCAAGCTCACCGTGCTGGCCGATCACAGCAAGCTTGACCGTGCGGCGGTGTTCGAGGTCGCGCCGCTCTCGGCGGTCGACCGGCTGGTCACCGACCGCGCGCCCGAGCCCGAGATGGCCGAAGCGCTGGCCGAGGCGGGCGTCGAGGTGGTCATCGCCTGAGGCGCCCGGCGCGGGCTTTCAAGACGATCCAGACCGGAGGCACCGGGCCGCAAAGCGCGCGCCCGGTGTTTTTGCGTCCGTAGGGCGGCAACGTCCTGGCCATCGCCGCGTGACCGCACACGCCGGGGCCTCGGGTCTCGGTCTGCCGAAAAAATCCGCAGAATTCTGACCGAATTGGGTGAATCTTTCGAATTCCCTCCGGTCAATATTGTGGATTCGGTCAAATTTATGCACGTTCAGGAAAAGTCGCGGTGCAATCCGAGCATTTCGGCGGGACGATTCTAGGACGGAGACGAGGCTTGGCTGATTTTTCTGCCGAAATGGATGTCGCGATCATCGGCGCGGGCGTGGTCGGCTGCGCCATGGCGCGCCGCTTCGCGCTTGAAGGCGCGCGGGTCTGCGTGCTCGAGGCCGCGCCCGACATCCTCTCGGGGGCCTCCAAGGCCAACAGCGCGATCCTGCACACCGGCTTTGACGCGCCGCCGGACTCGCTCGAGCTGTCCTGCATGCAGGCGGCCTATGACGAGTATATGGAGATCCGCGAGGCGATGAACCTGCCGGTGCTCGAGACCGGCGCCATGGTGGCTGCCTGGACCGAGGACGAGGAAGCGCGCCTGCCCGACCTGCTGGCGCAGGCGCAGGGCAATGGCGTGACCGACACGCGCATCCTGAGCCGCGACGAGGTGCTGGCCCGCGAGCCCGCGCTGGCCTCCCACGTGCGCGGCGCGCTTCTGGTCCCGCGCGAGCATGTCATCGATCCGTGGTCGGCGCCGCTGGCCTATGCCACGCAGGCCAAGGCGCTGGGGGCCGAGTTCCGCTTCAACGCGCCGCTCACCGCCGCGCGCCGCGACGGCGACACCTGGCAGCTCGAGACCGGGGCCGGCCCGCTGATGGCCAAGACCGTGGTCAACTGCGCCGGGCTCTACGGCGACAAGGTGGAGGAGATCCTCACCGGCAAGCCGTCCTTCGAAATCCGCCCGCGCAAGGGCCAGTTCGTCGTCTTCGACAAGGCCGCCTCGGAGCATCTGCGCACCATCCTGCTGCCGGTGCCCAACGATCGCACCAAGGGCGTGGTGCTGACCCGCACCGCCTTTGGCAACCTGTTGGTCGGGCCCACCGCCGAAGAGCAGGAGGCGCGCGACCGCCCCGACGTGACGACCCCCGAGCTCGAGATGCTCATCGCCAAGGCGGTCGAGCTGGTGCCGGCGCTCGAAGATATGCCGGTGACGGCGGTCTATGCCGGGCTGCGCCCCGCCACCGAACGCAAGGAATACCGCGTCCATGCCGATGCCGAGCTTGGCTATTACTGCGCCGGCGGCATCCGCTCCACCGGGCTCACGGCGGCGCTGGGCATTGCCCGCCACGTCTTCGCGCTGTGGAGCGAGAGCAACTCGCTGGCCTGGTCGAAGCCCAACGATCCGATGGCGCCCTCGATGCCCAACCTCGCCGAGCACCTGCCGCGCGATTACCAGTTCCCCGGCCATGACGGCATCGTCTGCCATTGCGAGATGGTCACCGCGCGCGAGATCCGCGCCGCCTTCGACAGCCAGCTGCCGCCGGGCGATTTCGGCGGTCTGCGCCGTCGCACCCGCTGCGCCATGGGCCGCTGCCAGGGCTTCAACTGCCTCGGACGCATCGCCATCCTGACCGAGGGCAAGCTGAGCGCGCCGATCCTGCCGGAGGACGCGGCATGAGCACGACCTGTGATGTGGCCATCGTCGGCGGTGGCCCCGCCGGGCTTGGCGCGGCGCTGGAGCTGAGCAAGCTCGGCCTGTGCCGCGTGGTGGTGCTCGAGCGGTTCGGCGAGGCCGGGGGCATCCCGCGTCATTGCGGCCACCCGCCCTTCGGGCTGCGCGAATTCCGCCGCGTGCTGAGCGGCCCGGCCTATGCGAAGCGGCTGGTCGCCTCGGCACGGGAGGCCGGCGTCGAGATCCGCACCGACACCACCGTGACCGCGATCCGCCCCGGCGGCGTGCTGGAGCTTGCAACCACGCAAGGCGCGCAAACAATCACCGCGACCCGCGTGCTCATCGCCACCGGCAACCGCGAGCGCACCCGCGCGCAGCGTCTCGCCCCGGGCGTGCGCCCGGTCGGCGTAATGAACACCGGCGCGCTGCAGTCGCTGGTCTATCTCGAGGGCAAGCGCCCGTTCTCGCGCCCGGTGATCATCGGCTCCGAGATCGTCGCGCTCTCGGCGCTGCTGACCTGCCGCCGTCACGGCATCAAACCCGTCGCCATGGTCGAGACCCGCGACCGCCCGCAGACCCGCCGCATCGACATGATGCTGGCGCGGCTGATGGGCGTGCCGGTGCTCACCGGGGCCGAGCTGCTGAGCATCGAGGGCACGCGCCGCGTCGAGGCGCTGCGCCTCCGCCACAAGGGCGAGGAGCGCCGGCTCGACTGCGACGGCATCGTTTTCTCGGGGCGCTTCACGCCCGAGGCCACGGTGGCGCGGCAAAGCGGCATGGTGCTCGACGCGGGCACGCTGGGGCCGGAGATCGACGCCGAGGGGCGCAGCTCGGATCCGCAGGTGTTCGTCGCGGGCAACGTGCTGCACCCGGTTGAGACCGCGGGCCATTGCTGGGCCGAGGGGCGCCGGGTCGCGCAGGCGATCTTCAAGGATCTGCGCAAGACGCCCGAGCCCGCCGCGGGCGCCCGCGTGGTGCCCGGCGCGGGGCTGCGCTACGTGGTGCCGCAGCGGCTTGCCGCCGGCGCGGCGGCGACGCTCAACATCCGCACCGAGGGCGCCGTGCGTGGCCGCCTTGTGCTGAGCGATGCCAACGGCCGCGAGCTGGCGGCGCGCTCGGTGAAGAGCTATCCCGAGCAGCCGGTGCGGCTGTCGGTTCCGGCACTGGAGTCTGACGCGCTCTCGGGCGATCTTGGCCTGTGGCTCGAGAGGGAAGACTGAGGCATGCGGATACTGGCGCTCGATCAGGGCACGACCTCCACGCGGGGGCTGGTCGCCAATGAGGCGGGCCGGGCCGAGATCGTGCACGCGGTCCGGCACGAACAGCTTTTCCCGCAAGCCGACCGGGTCGAGCACGACCCGATGGAGCTGCTTGCCAACCTGCGCGCGGTGATCGAGGCCGCCGGGCCGGTCGATGCGATTGCGCTGTCGAACCAGGGCGAGAGCTGTCTCGCCTGGGACGCGGAGACCGGCGCGCCCCTGTCTCCGGTCATCGTCTGGCAGGATCGCCGCACCGAGGCGAAGCTCGCCGGCATGGCGGAGCACGCCGAGCATGTCCGGGCCCGCACCGGGCTGCCGCTCGATCCGTATTTCTCCGCCTCCAAGCTCGGCTGGCTGCTTGAGACTTCCGCCGAGGTCCAGCAGGCCCACCGCGCCGGACGGCTGCGGCTCGGCACCACGGATGCGTTCTTTCTCCAGCACCTGACGGGACACGCGCTGACCGATGTGACGACCGCCTCGCGGACTTCGCTGATGTCGCTCGAGACCGGCCAGTGGGACGCGGAGCTCTGCGCGCTCTTCGGCGTGCCGATCGAGTGTCTGCCCGAGATCCGCCCGACGGTGTCGGATTTCGGCAAGATCGGCGGCGTGCCGGTGACGGCGGCGGTGGTCGACCAGCAGGCGGCGCTCTACGGGCATGGCTGCCGCGCGGCCGGCGATGCCAAGATCACCTTCGGCACCGGGGCCTTTGCGCTGGCGGTCACCGGCGAGACCCGCCCTGCGGAGGACGACAGCGGCCTGCTGCCCACCGTGGCTTGGCAGATCGGCGGTGAGACAACCTTCGCCGTCGATGGCGGCGTGCATGCCGCCGGGGCGGCGGTGGAATGGGCGCTGCGCATCGGCCTGCTCGATAGTCCCGAGGCGCTTGGCCATTTCGAGACACCCGCCGCCATCGACCGGGGGCTGGCCTTCGTGCCGGCGCTGGCTGGTCTCGCGGCGCCGCATTGGGACGGCTCCGCTGCCGGGCTGTTCATCGGCATGACCGGGGCGACAACCCGCGAGGACATGGCGCAGGCGCTGATCGAGGGCGTGGCCCTGCGCGCTGCCGAGGTCATCGCGCGCATGGGGCCGGTGGCGCGGCTGTCGATGGATGGCGGGCTGACGCGCTCGGCCTATCTCTGCCAGTTCCTCGCCGACATGACTGGCGCCGAGATCGTCCTGCCCGGCACCGAGGAGCTGACGGCGCTCGGCGCGGCGCAGCTCGCCGCTCTGGGTGCAGGGTCTACGCTGCCCACTCCGGCGCCGCGCGCGGTGATCCGCCCGCGCCCCTGCGACCGGGCGGCGCGCATGGCGTGGTTCTCCGAGGCTGTTTCTCGCGCACGAGGCTGGCGGGGCTGATTGCTCCCCCTGTTCCGACAGCGATATGTGCGCAACGCGCCGGGTGGCCCTGCCATCCGGCGTTTTTTTGTTTCTGCACGCCGAGTCCGGCAAGGGCCGCATGCAAAAAGAAAGCGCCGCTCCGGTGGGGGAGCGGCGCTTGTGCCCGGACCTCAGGGGAGAATTCGGTCCGGCCGGTGTTCTGCGTGTCTTGAGCAGGCCTAGCGGAGCAGGTCCAGCGGCCCGGTGATGATCCACGGGAAGGCCACCAAGAGCCCCAGCACCGCGAGCTCGGCGAAGAGGAAGGGCAGCACGCCCACCATGATCTTGTCGAGCCGCACCTTGCCGACGCCGGCCACCACGTTGAGCACGTTGCCCACCGGCGGGGTCAGCATCCCGAGCGCGCCGGCGATGGTGAAGACCACGCCGAAATAGATCAGGTCGATGCCGGCGGCCTTGGCGAGCGGGATCACGATGGGCATCAGGATCAGGCTCAGCGGCGTGAAGTCGAGCACCATGCCCAGCAGCAGCGTCAGCACCACGATCATGCCCACGAGAAGCTGCGGCGTGTCCATGAAGGGCTGCAGGAAGGCGATCACTTGGGTCGGCAGGTTGGCGATGGTGATCAGCCAGGCCGAGACCATCGAGGTGCCGATGAGAAACATCACCACGGCCGAGGTCTTGCCGGCCTCGACGAGCCCTTCGTAGAAGCTCTTGAGGGTCAGCTCGCCGTAGACGAAGGCGCCGACGAGCGCGGCGTAGACGGCGGCGATCACCGCGGCCTCGGTCGGGGTGAAGATGCCGACCCGCAGACCGCCGATCACCACGATGGGCAGCACCAGCGCCGGCAGCGCCCGCCACAGCGCGCGGAGCACCTCGGCGCGGGGCTGGCGCTCGAGCGTCTGGAAGCCGCCGCCGCGCGACACGAAGCGCCAGGCGACGATCAGCGACACGGCCATCAGCGTGCCGGGCACGATGGCGGCCATGAAGAGCCCGCTGATCGAGACATTGGCGATGGCGCCAAAGACCACGAGCGCGATCGAGGGCGGGATCACCGGGGCGATAACCCCGCCGGCGGCGAGCAGGCCGCCCGAGGAGCCCTCGGGATAGTTGCCGAGCTTCATCATCGGGATCAGGATCGCGGCCAGCGCGGCGCTGTCGGCGATGGCCGAGCCCGAGAGCGAGGCCATGATCAGCGAGGCGCAGATCGCCACGTAGCCAAGACCGCCGGAGACGTGGCCGAAGGCAGCCATGGCGACCTCGATGATGCGGCGCGAGAGCCCGCCGCGGTTCATCAGCTCACCGGCGAGGATGAAGAACGGGATCGCCAGCAGGATGAAGTTGTCGGTGCCGAGGATCATGTTCTGGGCGATGATCTGGGCGTTGAAGTAATCGAGATGCAGCATCAGCGCGATGCCGCAGGCGATCAGCGCCCAGGCGATGGGCAGGCCGATCACGATGCCGAGGATCAGGACGGAAAGGAAGACAACGAATGTCACGCAGGATCACTCCGCGATATCGGCCGAGGCGGCCTGGAAGAAGGTTTCCGGCTCCATGCGACCCGAGAGGATCAGCACCATGCGCAGCGCCACCACGAGCGCCAGCGCGGCGCCTGAAAGGGTGGCCACGACGTAGATCGTCGCCATCGGCAGGCCGGAGATCGGATAGGAGGAGGAGAAGTTCAGCGTCGCCTGCATCCACGCGCCCTTGGCGAGCAGGTAGTTGCCGTAGAGCATGATCGCCCCGGTCAGCGCGACGATCACCTTCTTGCCGCCCTTCGGCAGACGGTCGACCACCAGCGTCATTGCGATGTGGCGTTGCTGGATCAGCGCGAGCACGGCGCCGCTGAGGATCAGGATCGACAGCACGATCCGCGACAGCTCTTCCGTCACCACGATGCCGGAATTCATGAAGAAGCGCAGCATGACGTTGACGAAGACCATTGCCACAAGTGCGAAGAGCAGGGCGGCAACGAGAGCCTCGAGCAGTTTCTCGGCGAGGCGCAGGACGGGCATTCAGGGTCTCCTTGTATAAAAAAGGGGCCGGCGCTGGGAGCGGCACCGACCCCTTGGCGATACGATCAGTCCGCGGCGAGCGTGGCCTGCATCTCGTCATAGAGCGGACGGGTCGCATCGGTGATCAGCTCCTCGGTCACCGGCGCGACCGCTTCGACGATCTCGGCGCGGGCCTCGGGGGTGAACTCGGAAATGGTCATGCCGCCTTCCTCGCTCGACAGGAACGCCTTGGCGTCCTCGACGGCGGCGCGCATGATCTTGCGGTTCTCGATGGCGGTCTTGTCGGCCGCTTCCTGAAGGATCGCCTTGTCCTCGTCGGACAGGCTGTTCCAGAACGGCTGGCTGACCAGAAGCACCAGCGCCGAGTAGGCATGCTTGGAGGTGGTCAGGTAGTCCTGCACCTCGAAGAAGTTCACGTCGCGCACGGTCAGGAGCGGGTTGTCCTGGCCGTCGACGGTGCCGGTCTCGAGCGCGGTGTAGACCTCGGGGAAGGGCATCGGAACCGGGTTGGTGCCGAGCGCCGAGAAGGTGTTGATGAAGACCGGCGCGCCGATGACGCGAAACGACAGGCCCTCGAAATCGGAAAGGCTCTCGATGGCGTGCTTGGAGTTCGACAGGTCGCGGAAACCGTTGTCGATGAAGGTCAGGCCCTTCATGCCCGAGCCGTCGAGACCGGCCAGCATCTTGTCGCCCACCTCGCCGAGCAGCACCTTGTCGGTGGCCGCGTCATCAGCGAAGGCGAAGGGCAGGTCGATGAGCTGGAACAGCTCGTTGTACTTGATCAGGTTGGTCGAGGAGGTGATCAGCATCTCCTGCAGGCCGCCCTGCAGCGCGCCGATCTGCTGCGCTTCGTTGCCAAGCTGGCCCGAGGGGAAGTTGGTCACGGTGTATTCACCGTCCGACAGCGCTTCGACCTGCTCGGCGAAATACTGCACGCCCTGATCGAACGGGGTGCCCGGGGCGCCGAAATGGCCGATCTTGATGTCGCGCGCGGCGGCGGGGGCGGCGATGGCGGCGCTCAGCGCGGCGGCGGCGACCAGAGCGCCGAGGGGTTTGGAAAAGGTCATGTCTTGTCTCCTTCGGTGGCCCGTCTGCGTCGCGTCGGGCGATTCCCTGTTGGTGGAACTGCGGTGGTTCGTGCTGACAGCGTATGACTGAATAATCAGTTCATATCGACTGTTCGGTCATAATTTTGGATGTTTTGTTGGATTTTGCCCGATTTTATCGGTAAATCCAAAGAATTTGCCTCAAAATTGGGCAAAACATGAGGATGCGGGCAGTGGGGCACGGGGAAATTCTCGAAAATCGCAGCTTGCGGTGGCGCATACGGTCATCGCGCCGCAAGAACAAGGCGCATCCTGTGTCAGGATTTCCGGAACGATTCTGCGATTTCCGGGCCTGCGGGAGCGGCGTTTTCGCCCGCTTGCCGGATGCACAGATATTTTGACCGAAACCACAAACCGCTGCGCCGCGCCGCGGAGTTGTGCTAGAGACAAGCGGAACCGGAAAGAGAGCGAGACGCATGACCACCGACCAGACCCCTTTGCCCTTTGTCTGCCGCAAGACCCCCGCACGCGGGTCGCAGGGCGTGGTGGTGACCAATCACCCGCTGGGCTCTGCCGCCGGCCACGAGATGATGGCGCTTGGCGGCAATGCCGTCGATGCGGCGGTCGCGGCGCTGCTCACGCTCACCGTGGTCGAGCCGATGATGGTCGGCATCGTCGGCGGCGGCGTCTCGCACCTGCGCCTGCCCGACGGCACCCACAAGGTCTATGACTGCCTGTCGCAGGCCGGGGCCTCGGCCACGCCCGACATGTTCACCCCGGTCTCCGATGCGCTCCCCGACTACATGGAGACCGCCGGCCGCCGGAACCTCGTCGGCGCGTCGTCGGTGGCGGTGCCGGGTAACCTGCGCGGCTGGTGCCAGATGCACGCCGCCCACGGCGCGCTGCCCTTCGCCGACGTGATCGCCCCGGCGATCCGGCTGGCCGCCGGCGGCTTCCCGGTGACCAGCTACCTGTCGTCGAACATCGAGCGCCACGCCGAGGACATGTCGAAGGATCCCGAGATCTCGCGCCATTTCCTTCCCGATGGCAGCCCGGCCAAGCCGGGGCATCGCCTCGTGCAGGCCGATTACGCCGAAAGCCTGAAGCTCGTCGCCAAGGAAGGCGCCGCGGCGCTTCATGGCGGCGCGCTGGGGCAGGCGCTGGTCGAGGCGCTGGCCACCGGCGGCGAGGGCGCGGGCCATGTCTCGATGGCCGATCTCGAGGGTTACACCGCCCGCGAGCGCGACGCGATCTTCGGCAGCTATCGCGGCCATGACATCGTCGGCCCGCCGCCGCCGGCCTCCTCGGGGGTGCATGTGGCACAGATGCTCAACATGCTCGAAGCCTACGACATGAAGGCGATGGGCTTCGACAATCCCGAGCGCCTGCACCTGCTGGCCGAGGTGATCCGTGTCGGTTTCGAGGACCGCCGCGCCGCCTCGGGCGATCCGGATTTCGTCGACATCCCCGTCGAGAAGCTGATCTCCAAGGACTATGCCGAGGCCTGCCGCGCCCGCATGCGCCCCGCGGGCGGTGCCGGCCACGTGCCGCCGGGCTACGAGAGCAACAACACCACCCATATCACCGTGGCCGACCGCGACGGCATGATCGTCTCGGCCACCCACACCATCAACGGGCTCTTCGGGGCGCGCTTCATGGTGCCGGGAACGGGCATGATCCCCAACAACTACATGTACAATTTCGATCCGCACCCGGGAAAGGCGCTGTCGATCGCGCCGGGCAAGCGGGTGCCGACCTCGATGGCGCCGATGATCGTGCTAAAGGACGGCAAGCCGAGCTTTGCGCTGGGGCTGCCCGGCGCGGTGCGGATCTTCCCCTCGGCGATGCAGGCCATCGTCAACCTGATCGATTTCGGCATGACCCCGCAGCAGGCGGTCGAGGCGCCTCGGATCTGGACCGAGGGCGCGCATGTGGAGCTCGAGCCGGGCTATGCGCATCACGAAGCGGCGCTCGCGGCGATGGGGCACGAGATGAAGATCGTGCCGCATATCGGCGGCGGCATGAACGCCATCGCCTTCGGGGAGAATGGTGAAATGACCGGCGCGGCCTGTTGGCGGGCGGACGGAACCGTCTCGGCGCTTGGTGGTGGCCTTGCCGATCACGGCATTGCGTTCCACATCTAGGGCGTGAGTCGCAGGGGCAGAAAGGCGAGGCCATGACAGATCAGAAGACATTGCTGCTGACCGGGGCGAGCCGCGGCATCGGCCACGCCACGGTGAAGGTGTTCCAGGCGGCGGGCTGGCGGGTGCTGACCGTGTCGCGCACCGCCTTCGACTCGCGCTGCCCCTGGCACGCGGGCTCGACCGACCATTTTCAGGGCGATCTCGCCGATGCCGAGGCGCGCGCCGATCTGGTGGCGCGGGTGCGCGAAACGCTGGGGGAAAGCGGGCTGCACGCCATCGTCAACAATGCCGGGATCTCGCCCAAGGGCGAAGGCGGCGCGCGGCTCGGCATCGCCGAGAGCAGCGACGAGGTCTGGCGTCAGGTGCTGTCGGTCAACCTGCTGGGGCCGGCGGCGCTGATGCGCGATCTGCTGCCCGAACTCGAGCGGGCGCGCGGCGCGGTGGTCAACGTGGGCTCGATCGTGGGCAAGCGGGTGCACCCTTATGCGGGGGCGGCCTATGCCTGCTCGAAGGCGGCGCTCGACGCGCTGACCCGCGAGGCGGCGGCCGAGCTCGGCCCGCGCGGGGTCAGGGTGAACCTCGTGACGCCGGGCGAGATCGAGACCGAGATCCTGTCGCCGGGCACCGAGGACATGGCCGACATCATCCCGCTCCGGCGTCTGGGCAAGCCCGACGAGGTGGCGCGGGTGGTGCTGTTCCTGTGCTCGGAGCAGGCCTCCTACGTCAACGGCGCCTCGGTCGACGTGAACGGCGGGCAGCACGCCTGAGGTTTGGGATTTGAGTTGCGAGGCCCTCGTCGCGGATTGCTGCGGCGGGGGTCTTTTTCATTTCAGGCTGTCGAACGGAGACCCGGCGCGGAATCAAGGCCGCAGGCCGCCGCGCCATCGCCGGCCCGCCCGGACGGGCT
>NZ_JBYNAH010000135.1:0-13986 GCF_059781815.1 Salipiger sp.
CGGGGTCGGCTCGTAGCCGTGGATCTCGGCGCCGGGCTTGGTGATCGAGACCACCTCCGCCGCGTCGCCCGCCACGTTCTGCGCCATGTCCGCCAGCACCGTGAAGGTGGTGACCACCTTGAGTTTCTCGGCGGCCTCGGCAGCCTGAGCCTGCGTGAGCGCCAGCACAGACGCGGCAGCGAGTTTGGTCGCGTGGTTCAGCATGTCGTGCCCTTCCCTGAAATGCGGCCTTTGATCGGATGTAAATGCGAACCATTCGCAGTTGTCAATCATGCAAATGAGAATGGCTCGCAGAAACTTGAGGTGCGCCCTGCCCGCCCACAATGTGAGCGCGCCTCATGATCCCCTTGACCATTATGAATTGGCCTTAGCTTAGCCCAGCATATAGGTAGGCCGCCAAACAGCCCGGAAAGCCGTAATCTCATGTCCACCACCGCCCCGACCCGTTCCCCCGTCTTCGACCGCCTTCAGGCGGCCGCGCGCGAGCGCATCCTGATCCTCGACGGCGCCATGGGAACGCAGATCCAGCAGCTCGGCCTCTCGGAGGGCGATTTCCAGGGCTGCGGCGGCGGTGCCTGCACCTGTCACCTGCCGCATGACAGCGACAAGCCGCAGCAGGGCAACAACGATATCCTCAACCTTACCAAGCCCGAGGCGATCGAAGAGATCCACTATCTCTACGCCATGGCCGGCGCCGATATCGTCGAGACCAACACCTTCTCGTCGACCACCATCGCGCAGGCCGATTACGGCATGGAAGACGCGGTCTATGACCTGAACTTCCACGGTGCCCGGCTGGCCCGCAAGGCGATGGACCGGGCCGAGGCCGAGGATGGCCGCGCCCGTTTCGTGGCCGGCGCGCTCGGGCCGACCAACCGCACCGCCTCGATCTCGCCGGACGTGAACAACCCCGGCTATCGTGCTGTCACCTTTGATCAATTGCGCATCGCCTATGCCGATCAGGCGCGCGCGCTGATCGATGGCGGCGCCGACATCCTGCTGATCGAGACGATCTTCGACACGCTCAACGCCAAGGCCGCGATCTTCGCCTGCGAAGAGGTCTTCGCCGAGCGCGGCACCCGCCTGCCGGTGATGATCTCGGGCACCATCACCGACCTCTCGGGCCGCACCCTCTCGGGCCAGACGCCCACCGCCTTCTGGCACTCGGTGCGCCATGCCGCGCCCTTCACCATCGGCCTCAACTGCGCCCTCGGCGCCGAGGCGATGCGCCCGCACCTGGCCGAGATCTCGGGTGTGGCCGACACGCTGGTCTGCGCCTATCCCAACGCCGGCCTGCCCAACGAGATGGGCGAGTATGACGAGACCCCCGAGCAGATGGCGGCGCAGATCGCCGGCTTTGCGAAGGAAGGTCTGCTCAACGTGGTGGGCGGCTGCTGCGGCTCGACCTACGACCATATCCGCGCCATCGCGAAGGCCGTCGAGGGATTCGCCCCGCGCGAGATCCCCGAGGCCAAGCCGCTGATGAAGCTCTCTGGGCTCGAGCCCTTCACGCTGACCGCCGACATTCCCTTCGTCAACGTGGGCGAGCGCACCAACGTCACGGGCTCGGCAAAGTTCCGCAAGCTGATCACCAATGCCGATTACGCCACCGCGCTCGACGTGGCGCGCGATCAGGTCGAGGCCGGTGCGCAGATTATCGACATCAACATGGACGAGGGCCTGATCGACAGCCAGCAGGCGATGGTCGAGTTCCTCAACCTGATCGCCGCCGAGCCCGATATCGCCCGCGTGCCGATCATGATCGACAGCTCCAAGTGGGAGATCATCGAGGCCGGCCTGAAATGCGTGCAGGGCAAGCCGGTGGTCAACTCGATCTCGATGAAGGAGGGCGAGGAGGCCTTCCTCGAGCAGGCGACGCTCTGCCGCCGCTACGGCGCCGCGGTCATCGTCATGGCGTTCGACGAGGTCGGGCAGGCCGACACCGAGGACCGCAAGGTCGAGATCTGCACCCGCGCCTACAAGCTGCTGACCGAGAAGGTGGGCTTCCCGCCCGAGGACATCATCTTCGACCCCAACGTGTTCGCCGTCGCCACCGGCATCGAGGAGCACGACAATTACGGCGTCGATTTCATCGAGGCCACCCGCCGCATCACCACCGACTGCCCGCATGTGCATATCTCGGGCGGGGTCTCGAACCTGTCCTTCTCGTTCCGCGGCAACGAGCCGGTGCGCGAGGCGATGCACGCGGTGTTCCTCTACCACGCCATCCAGAACGGCATGGACATGGGCATCGTCAACGCGGGCCAGCTCGCCGTCTATGACCAGATCGATCCCGAGCTGCGCGAGGCCTGCGAGGACGTGGTGCTGAACCGCACCCCGGCCAATGGCGGCACCGCCACCGAGAACATGCTCGACATCGCCGAGCGCTACCGTGGCCAGGGCGGCGCCAAGGGCCGCGAGAAGGACATGTCGTGGCGCGAGCTGCCGGTGGAGAAGCGACTCGAGCACGCGCTGGTCAACGGCATCACCGAGTTCATCGAAGCCGACACCGAGGAGGCCCGGCAATCCGCCGAGCGCCCGCTGCACGTCATCGAGGGGCCGCTGATGGCCGGCATGAACGTGGTGGGCGACCTCTTCGGCGCCGGCAAGATGTTCCTGCCGCAGGTGGTGAAATCCGCCCGCGTGATGAAGCAGGCGGTCGCCGTGCTGCTGCCCTACATGGAAGAGGAAAAGCGCCTCAGCGGCGGCACCGAGCGCGAGGCCGCCGGCAAGGTGCTGATGGCGACGGTAAAGGGCGACGTGCACGACATCGGCAAGAACATCGTCGGCGTCGTTCTCGCCTGCAACAATTACGAGATCATCGACCTTGGCGTCATGGTCCCGGCGGAAAAGATCCTCGCCACCGCCAAGGAGCAGAATGTCGACGTGATCGGCCTCTCGGGCCTCATCACCCCGTCGCTCGACGAGATGGTGCACGTGGCCTCCGAGATGGAGCGCGAGGGCTTTGACATCCCGCTCCTGATCGGCGGCGCCACCACCTCGCGTGTGCATACGGCGGTCAAGATCCACCCGCGCTACGGCAAGGGTCAGGCGGTCTATGTCACCGATGCCAGCCGCGCGGTGAGCGTGGTCTCCTCGCTGCTGTCGCCGACGCAGAAGCCCGACTACGTCGCCAACATCCAGACCGAATATGCCGACGTGGCCGAAAAGCACGCCCGCGCCGAGCTCGCCAAGAAGCGCATCTCGGTCGAGCAGGCGCGCGAGAACGCGCTGAAGCTCGATTTCGGCAACCACGCCCCGGCGCCGTCCTTCCTCGGCACCAGGGTCGTGGATGACTGGGATCTGGCCGAGCTGGCGCGCTACATCGACTGGACGCCGTTCTTCCAGACCTGGGAAATGAAGGGCGTCTACCCCAAGATCCTCGAGGACGAGAAACAGGGCGAGGCCGCCCGGGCGCTGTTTGCCGACGCGCAGGCGATGCTCGAGAAGATCATCGCTGAGAAGTGGTTCAACCCGCGCGCCGTGGTGGGCTTCTGGCCGGCCAATGCCGTGGGCGACGACATCCGGCTCTACAAGAGCGAGGAACGCGCCGAGGAGCTCGCCACCTTCTTCACCCTGCGCCAGCAGACCGCCAAGCGCGGCGACCGGCCCAACGTGGCGCTGTCGGATTTCGTGGCCCCCGAGGGCCGCCCCGATCACGTCGGCGGCTTCGTGGTGACCGCCGGCATCGAGGAAGAGGCCATCGCCAAGGATTTCGAGGCCAAGCACGACGATTACTCCGCGATCATGGTCAAGGCGCTGGCCGACCGCTTTGCCGAGGCCATGGCCGAGCGCCTGCACGAGCGGGTGCGCAAGGAGTTCTGGGGCTACGCCCCCGACGAGGCCTTCGACAATGCCGAGCTGATCGCCGAGAAGTATGCCGGCATCCGCCCCGCCCCCGGCTACCCGGCCCAGCCCGACCACACCGAGAAGACCACCCTCTTCGAGCTGCTCGACGCCACCAACGCCACCGGCGTGGAGCTCACCGAGAGCTACGCCATGTGGCCCGGCTCCTCGGTCTCGGGGCTCTATATCGGCCACCCGGAGAGCTATTACTTCGGCGTCGCCAAGGTCGAGCGCGATCAGGTGCAGGACTATGCTGCCCGCAAGGGCATGTCGGTCGAGGAGGTCGAGCGCTGGCTCGCACCGATCCTCAACTACGTGCCGGGCGGCGCCAGCTCGGTGGCGGCGGAGTAGGCGCCGCGACAAGCAAGACTGGACCCCGCCCGCGAAATTTGCAAACTAGCGCTTTACGCGGCGCTAAGCTGCAAAGACCGCGGGAGGGGGACCGATGGCCACACGCAAGCTCTATGCCGGGGCCAAGCTGCGCGACCTGCGCGGCCGGCTCGGGCTGACACAGAAGGATTTTGCCGGCAAGCTCGGCATCTCCCTGCCCTACCTGAACCAGATGGAGAACAACAACCGGCCCGTGTCCACGACCGTGGTGCTGGCGCTGGCGCAGGAGTTTGGCTTCGACGTGACCGAGCTTGGCCAGGGCGACAGCGAGCGGCTGGTCTCGGACATGCGCGAGGCGCTGGCCGACCCGATCTTCGGCGAGGCCCCGCCCTTGGCGGACCTGCGCCTCACCGCCTCGAACGCGCCGGCACTGGCGCGCGCCTTTCTCGAACTGCACCGCGCCTATCGCCAGACCCACGAGCGCCTCGCCTCGCTCGACGAGGCGCTGGGGCGCGAGGATGCCCAGCTGCAGCCGAGCCCGTGGGAGGAGGTGCGCGATTTCTTCCACTACTGCGACAATTACATCGACGCGGTCGACCGCGCGGCGGAGCATTTCGCCAACATGCTAAAGGGCGATCTGCGCGGCGCGCTGGTGGCCCGCCTGCGCGAGCGCGGCGTGGCGGTGGAGACCGCGAAGACCAGCACGCTGCGCGCCTATGACGCCGAGCGCAAGCTGCTGACCCTGTCGAACCTGGTGCCGCCCGAGACGCAGAATTTCCAGCTCTTGGTGCAGGTGGCGCTCCTGCGCCAGAACGACCTTCTGGAAGCAACGCTCGACCTCGCCCGTTTCCAGTCCGAGGCGGCGCGCGCCATCGCCAAGCTCGGCCTCGCCAACTACTTCGCCGGCGCCGCGATGATGCCCTACGGCGCCTTTCTCGCCGCCGCGCAGGAGACACGCCACGATCTCGAGCTCTTGGCGGCGCGCTTCGGCGCCTCGATCGAGCAGGTGGCGCACCGTCTCTCGACCCTGCAGCGGCCCGGCGCCAAGGGCATCCCGTTCTTCTTCGCCCGCGTCGATCAGGCCGGCACCATCACCAAGCGCCACTCGGCGACGCGGCTGCAATTCGCCCGCTTCGGCGGCGCCTGCCCGCTGTGGAACGTGCACCGCGCTTTCGAGACGCCGGGCCGTTTCCTGCGCCAACTCGCCGAGACCCCGGACGGGGTGCGATACGTGCTGCTGGCCCGCGACGTCACCAAGCGCGGCGGCCATTTCGGCGCGCCGGTGCGGCGCTACGCCATGGCGCTCGGCTGCGAAGTCAAGCACGCGGGCGCGATGGTCTATGCCGACGGGCTCGACCTCGCCCGCGACGGCGCCTTCGAGCCGATTGGCATCTCCTGCCGGATCTGCGAGCGCACCGACTGCCACCAGCGCTCTGTGCCGCCGCTGGAAAAGCGCCTCTCGATCCGCCCCGAGCGCCGCGACGTGCTGCCCTATTCACTGGAGTGACCGGCACCGCGCCCCTTGGCGACGAGGCAAAGGGGGCCTGCCCCCTCTTGGCGCAAGCGCCAATTCACCCCCGAGGTATTTTGAAACCAGAGAAGACATGCGCGCTGCGCCCTGCCCTTCTCTTCGTCAAAAATACTCCCGCCGGAGGCCGGCCGAAGGGTCCCGCAAGCGCGGCATGACAGAAGAAGGCGCCATCACGCGGCCGGGTATCTTGCGGCAAGCCCCGCCATGAGCGCGCGGTCGGTGTCGTCGAGCGGACCGCCGGCGCCGGGGCGGAAGCGAGATCGGAAAGCGTCGAGCAGAGCGTCGTGGCGGTCGGCATCGACACGGTAGCCGAACCGGCGGGCGTCGGCGTGGAAGTCGCCCGGAGCGCCTGGTGCGGCGGAGATCGACAGGCCGCGCCGGGCAAGGCGGGCCCAGTCGAAGCGCGGCCCCGGATCGATCTTGCGCCCCGGGGTCATGTCGGAATGGCCGATGACCCGCGCGGGCGGGATGTTCCAGCGCTGGAGGATGCCGGCGAGCAGTTCCTCGAGCGCCGCCATCTGCGGTTCCGGAAACGGCTCGACGCCGGTGTTGGCGATCTCGATCCCGATCGAGCGCGAATTCACCTCGGCAACGCTGCCCCAGGCGCCGAGCCCCGCGTGCCAGGCACGCATGTCTTCGCGCACCAGCTGCCAGACACGGCCCTGCCGGGAGATCATGTAATGTGCCGAGACGCCGGACTCGGGGTTGCAGAGCCAGTCGCGCGCCGCCTCGGCGCTTGCCATCGCAGTGTAGTGCAACACGACCATGTCCGGCACCGCGCCGTCACGGCGCGGGCCGAAATTGTCGCTCGGATGCCAGAGCGGCGTCAGCCGCCGCGCGCCGCGCGGAACGGCGCGGGATCCCATGCGCAGGCGAAGCCGTCGCCATCGGGGTCGAGCCCCTTGCGGTCGCGCTGCGGGCCGCCCATCGACAGGAAGGCCTCCTGCGCGAGATCCGACGAGTTGTAGGCGTTGCAGGCCCGCGGCAGCGGGTTGCCGTCATAGCGCCCCGACCGCTCGTAGAGCGGCACGCCCTTGGGGTTGGTGGTCTGCAGCGCATAGGCCACGATATTCGGCGCGCTGCTGTCCGGGCGCGGCGGCAGGTCGGTCGGCGCGATGACCTGGTATTGCGCCCGGTTCTGGGCGATCAGAGCCGCGTCGTCCTGGATGTCGCGCTGCGCAGAGACCGCGTCGAAGTTGTTCTCGTTCGAGATCCCGACCGAGTTCGTCACCACCTCGGGCGCCGCGTTCTGCGGCGAGGCCTGCACCGGCGCGACGCCGGAATTCTGCGCGGCGGCGGAGGCCGCAGCCTCTGCCTCGAGATCGGAGCCGCCGTCGAGCGTGCGGCTTTCCACCGGCGTGGGCGCGCGTACGGTCACGGTGCCGTCGGCCTGCGCCTGCACCTGTCGCTGGGCGTAGGTCTGGTAGTCGTCGAAGCCGACCCCGGCGCCGCTGTCGGGAACCTGGCTCGCGCCGCAGGCGGACAGCGCGAGCGCTGCCACGCCAAGAAGGAATGCCGATCTCATCATCTTGCCCGTCACCTCTTTTGCGGTGCTGTTACCACCATTTCGCAGGTTTTTCCACGAACCCGACCGCGCGCTCGAGCGCGTAGGCGGTGTTCAGCAGATCCCCTTCTTCCCACGGCCGCCCGATCAGCTGCAGCCCCAGCGGCAGGCCCTGCTTGTCCAGACCCGCCGGAACGCTAACGCCCGGAAGGCCGGCAAGGTTCACAGTCACCGTGAACACGTCGTTGAGATACATCTGCACCGGGTCCGCGTCCTGCATCTCGCCGAGGCCGAAGGCCGCCGAGGGGGTGGCCGGGGTCAGGATCGCGTCGACGCCCTGCGCGAAGACATCCTCGAAATCCTTCTTGATCAGGGTGCGGACCTTGCGGGCGCGGTTGTAATAGGCGTCGTAGAAGCCCGCGGACAGCACGTAGGTGCCGACCATGACGCGGCGCTGCACCTCGGCGCCGAAGCCCTCGGCGCGGGTCTTCTCGTACATGTCGTTGATGCCCTCGCCGGCGGCGAGCGTGGCGCGGTGGCCGTAGCGCACACCATCGTAGCGGGCGAGGTTCGACGAGGCCTCGGCCGGCGCGATCACGTAATAGGCGGGCAGCGCATACTTGGTGTGCGGCAGCGAGATGTCGACGATCTTGGCGCCGGCATCGGCCAGCATCTCGCGGCCGCGTGCCCAGAGCGCCTCGATCTCGTCGGGCATGCCCTCCATGTGGTATTCGCGCGGAACGCCGATGGTCTTGCCCTTGATGTCGCCGGTCAGCATGGCCTCGAAATCCGGCACCGGAAGATCGGCGGAAGTCGAGTCCTTGGGGTCGTGGCCGCACATCGCCTGCAGCAGGATGGCGGCGTCGCGCACGTCCTTGGTCATCGGGCCGGCCTGATCGAGCGAGCTCGCGAAGGCGACGATGCCCCAGCGCGAGCAGCGTCCATAGGTCGGCTTGATGCCGGTGATGCCGGTGAAGGCGGCGGGCTGGCGGATCGAGCCGCCGGTGTCGGTGCCGGTGGCAGCGAGGCAGAGATCGGCCGCGACCGCTGCCGCCGAGCCGCCCGACGAGCCGCCCGGGGTCAGCTGGGTGTCGTCATTGCCGCGGCGCCACGGGTTGACCGCGTTGCCGTAGCAGGAGGTCTCGTTGCTGCTCCCCATGGCGAACTCGTCCATGTTGAGCTTGCCGAGCATCACCGCGCCGGCATCGAAGAGCTGGCTGGTGACGGTGGATTCGTATTCCGGCTTGAAGCCCTCGAGGATGCGCGAGGCGGCCTGCGAGGCAACACCCTTGGTGCAGAACAGGTCCTTGATGCCCATCGGGATGCCGCACATCGACGGCGCGTTGCCGGCCTTGATGCGGGCATCGGCGGCCTTGGCCTGCTCCATGGCGATCTCGGGGGTCTTGTGGACATAGGCGTTGAGCGCATCGGCGGCCTCGATGGCGCCCAGGCAGGCTTCGGTCAGCTCGACCGAGGTCACGTCTCCGGCGCGCAGCGCGTCACGCGCTTCGGCCACCTTCATCTTCGTCAGATCGCTCATTCCACCACCTTCGGCACGGCAAAGAAACCCTCGCGGGCATCGGGGGCATTGGCCAGGATCTTGTCCTGCTGGTTGCCATCGGTCACGCCGTCCTGCCGGCGCTTGAGGCGCATCGGGGTGACGGAGACCATCGGCTCGACGCCGTCCACGTCAACCTCGTTGAGCTGTTCGATGAACTCGAGGATGTTCGAGAATTCCTGTGCCAGCGCCGGAAGCTGGTCGTCCTCGACCCGGATCCGGGCGAGCTTGGCCACACGGGCGGCGGTGTCGGTGTCGATCGACATCGGGAGGCTCCCCTGTCTGCAAATGTCCGCAAAACTTTCGCCCGCTTTACCGCCGCAGCCGCGCCGCCGCAAGCGCCCGCGCCAGATGCGGGACAAGCGCTGCGCCAAAACATGCGTCGAAGGCCTGCAGGGCCCGCGCCTGCCCCGCATCTCATCGCCCCACTTCGGTCGGGCGCATGGCAGGGCCTTCATCGACGGCCCTTGGCCATCCAGTCGCGCTGGCGCAAAGGATGTCGCACCGCTGATGATACCGGCTGGCCCGGCTTGCGGGCGATCATAGTCCCTCGGGCTGTTGCTGAACGCCTGCATCGCATGAGCTCACGGCAAGTGCCCCGCCGGTTCCGCCTTCGTCCAGAGAGGCCCGGACGCAGCCTCCCCTTTCGAGCCACGCGGGGCAAGGGATCAGGAGCGTGGCGGTTCAGAGTATCTGGGCGGAGCTCCTCCCCTTCCGGCGGACCGAAGTCCGGCTTTCCTCGTCCTACGCCCACATGCAGAGGTCGCCGAACCTGAGTGCTCGGCCTTCTTTCCGGGGGCAGGTCCGTCGCTCCGACGCCAGTTTGAAAGCCGATCTCACCGATCAGAGCGGCGGAAAACCCGCCTAGGCACAGGGCCAAATCGCTCGGCAGCGCCACGCATTGCGGCTTGTTTGAACGCGTTATCAAAGGCTTGAAGCCTTGGGGCGCGAATTTGCAAAATTCTGATTTTTTACCTTGTAGCCCCTGCGTCTGGACGGCTATACGCGTCGGCGGAGACGTGGCCGAGTGGTCGAAGGCGCTCCCCTGCTAAGGGAGTAGGCGGGAAACCGTCTCGAGGGTTCGAATCCCTTCGTCTCCGCCATTCACCTTTGATTTCATTGAATTAACTGGCGTGCCGCCAGTCCCTCTCATGAACCACCCATGCGTTTTTGGGGCTTTGAGGAGGGTGATATCGGCGAAATGGTTCAAAAGATTCTTCCGATCCATACGCGGAGCGCACGCGGCGACGTAGGACTGGAAGTCGTTCGAGACCACTTCAACACACGCCTGCCCGCATGTCGATTGAGACACAGGCTATGTGAATAGCGGTTGGTGAAGGCCTTGAAGGCGATAGGCCTCGGCTGCGCTGACCCTCGCGCCGCGCTGTAGGTCGTCGGACAAGTTACACGCACTGTCCGGACAAGAGAGAATAAGCTCAGAGCGCTGACAGCACGAGAGACAAGCCTTCCGCCTGCATCGCGCGGGCGAATCCCGTGCGCGTGCTGAACCGCGCCTTATCCAATACCGGCGTGCCGCATCCGGGGACGGTCATTCCGGTCTTATGCCCGCCCATGGCCAGTATCAGACCGTCGGCTTGGGTTCTCACCTCGACGCGGGCCTCGCCGTCGCCCTCCATCACGAACCAGTCGATCCTGGTCGGACCGCGCTGCGCTACTGGCGAGGCGGCATAGTCAATGGTGATCTCGCTTTCGCTGATGCGGTAGGTCTCGACCACCAGTGCAGCGCCATCGGCATCCTCATAGGTCAAGGTCAGGCCAACGTGGCCCTCACCTTCCTCGAGATCGCTTACGCGCACAAAATCTACACGTTCGGGGTGGCTGGCCAGCGAAATCCAGTCGTCGCCCTCGCGCCAGCTCAGCCCGTGCGAACGCGTCTCGCCAGGAGGCTCGACAAGGGTGAAAGCAGGCTTCGTCGGGATCGGGTCAGATAGGCCGAGAAGCGCAGGACGGCCCTTCAGCATCGCCTGCTGAAGGCCAAGCGGATATTGTCCGGGGCTCGGCTTCAGTGCCACGCTGATCGCCGATCCGCCGCCATTGGCCAGGACACGCCCGAAGTTGTGCGGCAGCTCGAAAACGTAATCCCCCGTTTCCGCGGGCGTCGAAGCCTCGAGGCTTCCCTCGGTCCTTTCGGCAGCCTCGTAGGCCAGCGCGAGGATGCTGCCGAGCAGCAGGTTGTATTGCGACACCGAGGAATATTTCTCGAACCCGTTTTGCATCTCGTGCGGCATGCGGTTGCGCGCGATGCTGAACTCTCCCGCGCTCTTGCGGATATGCGCAAACCCGGCAAGCGCGCGACGCGCAGCGCGCTTGAAAACGCCAATGCGCCCGTCCCGGGCATCGACGTCGGCCAACTGCGCAGCCGCCATCTCGTAGCAGAGTGATTGTAGTGCATCGCCCCAAAGGTGGTGCGCGCTGCGTCCGCCAGAAAACAGTGAACCGTCCGGCATCTGCTGGAACAAGCTGGTCAGCGCCCCTCGGCCCAGTGTGTCCGAAAGCTCAGCTAAAAAATTTCCATGATAGCCCTGCCGGAGCATCCACCCCAGCCAGCAGCGCGGGAAGATATCGTAGACCGACGGTCCTTCCTCATACAGCCCGTAGGGATTGGCAAAGAAGCGCCCCTGCATGGCAAGGCTTCCTTCGGCGAATTCCGGCGTCATGCGGATGCCGGCTTGGTGGAGCATGTACTCCCCGGCAAGCGCCTTGCAGTTCCAGTTCGACCCAGGCCCATTTCGCCCGCCCGCCTGGTGCCGATAGATCGAATGCGGTTTGGTACGGCCTAGAAGCTGGCGCCATTCAGCAACCAATTCGGGATCGCACAGCGGTGCGAGGTGGCGCAGTGCGTTGGCAATGAAGAAAGGAAAGAAATCCTCGTGCTTGGTGGCCGCTTTTCGGCGCGAGAAACTGCGTATTGACCAGTCAAGCGCCCCGCGCGCGCTCTCCTCGAGCTCCGGCGCCGCGCCGTCTGCCACCAGTAGCGCCGCGGTATAGGCATAGGCTGGGGTGGCGTACTGGAATTCCTCGCCTTTGAGCGGGTCGACGATCTCGCCCTGTGAGCCCTGGAAACGCAGGAAGCTCTCCACGATGCCCCGCGCCACCTCGAGATAGGCTGTACGATCCTGCCCAGTGGGGACCGCGGCCTGGCGCCGTGCCAGGGACGTGACCTTGTCCTTCAGCGCCCGAAATCCGCCACTCTCGACGTCCTGAACAGTCCAGCAATCGAGGCCGAGATAGTCGCGCTGCACCACTTCCGCACGACCGTTCCCGGGCGCTGGCTCTAATGTGATGCGGTTCAGCACCCAGTTCTCACCCGGGCTGGACAGCCGAATGGAAACCGGCGCGCCGGTCGAGACCAACTGTAACGTCGTCTCTACATAATGATAGCGCAGGGTGCGAACGGGAGCCACACGGCCTGCGAGCCCATCAACGTCGATCTGAGTATCATGGTTCGCAAACTCGGTGTCGCCGCAGACAAGCCGGCAGGTGTAGCGCCCAGCTGGCAGGTCGATGAGAAGCTCGGCGGGCTCGAAGCCCAGTACAAAGCCTGGATCAGCCAGCCCTGGCTGACTGCGCATTCGATCTTCACGGCGCGGCCCCGGCATCGTCCAACCGACGCCGTGTACGGGGGAGTGCAGAGTCTGGGCCCCGACGATGGCATCGGCCTCCGGCTGATCTGGCGCACCGAAGCGGATCACCGCCGCCTCACCTGCGGCAAGGCGCGCGGCAATCTCTGCCGCGGGATCCGACGGGGCCGGGTCAGGCAGGTCATCGGCCCAAGGCAACGGCAAACCGAGCTCGCGCAGCCGAGCCACGAAAGACGGCACCGGCACGTAAACCACGTCGTCCTTGTCAAACATGGCGTCGTATTCGTCCGCGCCCGACAGCAGCAGCAAATGCACCAGATGGCGCCCCGACTTTTTCGCGTCACGGAAGGCGATCAGCGTCTCGCGATCGAAATTGTCGATTCTCGCCGCCAGCTTCTCGCGGCTGTGACGCACGGCGACCTCATAGGGCTTCCAGTGGAAATGCACGTAGACCAGCCTGGTGTTCTTGGGCTGGTTCCCGGTCACTGACTGACCATCGTGATAGCCCAGATCGAGCGAGGCGCACATACGCGCCGGAAAAAAGGTCTTGCGCACCTGGTTCGTGGACCGGAAGAGGCCCGGTCGTCCGGGATGGTTGTCGAGCCCGTTGCGCACCAGAAGCGCCCGCCGCGCGCCTTGGTAGATCGCGATTTCCTCTAGTAGCCGGTCCGGTTCGAAAACAGGGCCAGCCTCTGGGTCAATGACGCCGATGAACTCGTCGCAGTCGAGCGGGAAGTACATGTCGTAGGCGTCGGTCTCGTCGAACTCGCGAATCTTCGCAGCGATTATGTCGCCCTTGGCCTCGAAATCGGCCTTCGTGCGACGCGTCCAATCGACGTTGACCCCCGCAGCCTCCGCCTGAACCAGCAAGCGGATGGTCTCTTCTGACGTCGAGCCGTTGTCGTAGACGTACAGGTTCTCCGGACCCACGAGGGCGCTGTAATACCCCAACCAGACGCCCAACAGGGCGTCTTCATTCTTCTGCATCATGAGGCATGCGATCTTCACGCTGGCGGCCTTGTCCTGTCATGTCTTGCGTCAGTAGCTTCGCGGCATTCCTAAACTGCGCATCGAGGGGATGAAAGCCTCGCAATGGCCGTCTCGAGCGAGCATGCGGCCTCGTCCTCACCGGACGTGAGGCTCGCTCGCCAGAGAACCGCCGAGGTAAATATCCGCGACGACGCTATCGTGGAAAGCACGATCTCGCGGGCGGCGCAGCTCCTATGCTGCAATGCCGACGCAGGAGAGCGGTCAAGGCCAACCGAGGCGGCACTGGCCAAGCTCAGGACGGCGCTTCGGCGTACCGAACCGGCTCTCTACGCGGTGGATGCTCGCCCAAGCCAGACGGTCGATAAAGCCATTCGCTCCGACCTCCTTCAGCGACAGAAGGAGTTGCGCCCCGGCGTGTTCAAGCGCGTTTGCTATTCTCTGGAACTCTTCCAGTCGGAGTTCCGCACCCCCCCTCCCGCGGAGAACCGCCGCGAGAACGCGTCGCTCTTCCTTACCCTCATCACGGGCTTCCGTCCCACTATCGGCAGGTCCGAGCGCGACCCGCCGATCCTGATCCGAGGTGTCCTTTTTGTCTCAGCCCTCGGGCGTATACCAGATCGGCGAG
>NZ_JBYNAH010000136.1:0-13965 GCF_059781815.1 Salipiger sp.
GATTCGATCACCGTCGCCCCGGCGCTGACCCTGACCGACAAAGAATACCAGATGATGCGCACGGCCTCGATCGCCGTTCTTCGCGAGATCGGTGTCGAGACCGGCGGTTCCAACGTGCAGTGGGCGGTCAACCCGGAGACCGGCCGCATGGTCGTCATCGAGATGAACCCGCGCGTGTCGCGCTCCTCGGCGCTGGCCTCCAAGGCCACCGGCTTCCCGATCGCCAAGATCGCCGCTAAGCTCGCCGTGGGCTACACGCTCGACGAGCTCGACAACGACATCACCAAGGTGACCCCGGCGAGCTTCGAGCCGACCATCGACTACGTGGTCACCAAGATCCCGAAATTCGCCTTCGAGAAGTTCCCGGGCTCCGAGCCCTACCTCACCACCGCGATGAAATCGGTGGGCGAGGCGATGGCCATCGGCCGCACGATCCACGAATCGCTGCAGAAGGCGCTGGCCTCGATGGAATCCGGCCTCACCGGCTTTGACGAGGTCGAGATCGAGGGCGCGCCGGAGAAATCCGCCGTCATCAAGGCGATCAGCCAGCAGACCCCGGACCGCATGCGCACCATCGCGCAGGCGATGCGCCACGGCCTTTCGGATGACGAGATCCACGGCGTGACCATGTTCGACCCGTGGTTCCTTGCCCGCATCCGCGAGATCGTCGAGGCCGAGGAAGAGGTCCGCGCCAACGGCCTGCCCAAGGATGCCGAGGGCATGCGCCAGCTCAAGATGATGGGCTTCACCGATGCCCGTCTCGCCAAGCTGACCGGTTTCTCCGAGAAGGACGTGCGCGGCCGCCGTTCGGCGCTTGGCGTCACCGCCGTGTTCAAGCGGATCGACACCTGCGCTGCCGAGTTCGAGGCCCAGACCCCCTACATGTATTCCACCTACGAAGAGCCGATGATGGGCGAGGTGGAATGCGAGGCGCGGCCCTCGGACAAGAAGAAGGTCGTCATCCTCGGCGGCGGTCCGAACCGGATCGGCCAGGGCATCGAGTTCGATTACTGCTGCTGCCACGCCTGCTTTGCGCTCACCGAAGCGGGCTATGAGACCATCATGATCAACTGCAACCCCGAGACCGTGTCGACCGACTACGACACCTCGGACCGGCTGTATTTCGAGCCGCTCACCTTCGAGCACGTTATGGAGATCCTGCGGGTCGAGCAATCGAACGGCACCCTGCACGGCGTGATCGTGCAGTTCGGCGGTCAGACCCCGCTGAAGCTCGCCAACGCGCTCGAGGGCGAGGGCATTCCGATCCTCGGCACTACACCCGACGCGATCGACCTCGCGGAAGACCGCGAGCGTTTCCAGGCGCTGGTGCACGAGCTCGAGCTCAAGCAGCCGAAGAACGGCATCGCCTCGACCGACGGTCAGGCGCTGGCCATCGCCGACGAGATCGGCTTCCCGCTGGTGATCCGCCCCTCCTACGTTCTCGGTGGCCGCGCCATGGAGATCGTCCGCGACATGGCCCATCTCGAGCGCTACATCAAAGAGGCTGTGGTGGTCTCGGGCGACAGCCCGGTGCTGCTCGACAGCTATCTCGACGGCGCCGTCGAGCTCGATGTCGATGCGCTCTGCGACGGCGAGGCGGTGCACGTGGCGGGCATCATGCAGCATATCGAGGAGGCCGGCGTGCACTCGGGCGACAGCGCCTGCTCGCTGCCGCCCTACTCGCTCTCGGATGATGTGATCGCGCGGGTGAAGGTGCAGACCGAGGCGCTCGCCAAGGCGCTCAACGTGGTCGGCCTGATGAACGTGCAGTTCGCCATCAAGAACGACGAGATCTATCTCATCGAGGTCAACCCGCGCGCCTCGCGCACCGTGCCCTTCGTCGCCAAGGCCACCGACTCGGCCATCGCCTCGATCGCCGCGCGCATCATGGCGGGCGAGAAGCTCTCGGCCTTCCCGCTGCGCGAGGGCTACGCCGCCGATACCGACTATGACAGCGACGTGCCGATCGCCGACCAGATGACCCTGGCCGATCCGAACATGCCGTGGTTCTCGGTCAAGGAGGCGGTGCTGCCCTTCGCCCGCTTCCCGGGTGTCGATACCATCCTCGGACCCGAGATGCGTTCGACCGGCGAGGTCATGGGCTGGGACCGCTCCTTCCCGCGCGCCTTCCTGAAGGCGCAGATGGGTGCAGGGACGCATCTCCCGACCGAGGGCGCGGTGTTCCTGTCGATCAAGGATGCGGACAAGACCGAGCAGATGCTCGAGGCGGCGAAAGTGCTGGTCGAGATGGGCTTCACCCTGATCGCCACCGGCGGCACGGCGAAGTTCCTCGAGACCGCGGGCATCACCTGCGAGCAGGTCAAGAAGGTCTACGAGGGGCGCCCCAACGTGGTCGACCTGATGAAGGATGGCGGCATCCAGCTGGTGCTCAACACCACCGAGGGCAATGCCGCGGTCGAGGACAGCCGCGAGATTCGCTCGGTCGCGCTCTACGACAAGATCCCCTACTACACCACCGCCGCCGGCGCCCATGCCGCGGTGATGGCGATGAAGGCCCGCGAGGAGGGGGAAATCGTGGTGAAGTCGCTGCAGGGGTGAGAGGCCTATAAAGGTCGTTCGCGAAGGAAAATAAAATGAGGCGGGGCGGAAATGTCCCGCCTTTTTTACGTCCGAACAACGCCCCAGCGCGGAATCAAGCCCGAAGGGCGCCGCGCCAGCGCCGGACCGTCCCCGCGGTCTGGCGCTTTGGTGACATCCGCGCTGCCTGTCGAGGTCTTTCGGACTTGGCCGGGATAAAGCGAGAGGTTCGACGGGAAGAGCGCCAGCCCACGGTCCGGCGCTTGCGCGGCTCGCTCTGCTGATCTGTCGTCGGGCAGGCTCGGGGGGAGGGGCGATCTCGCGTCCCCCTTCACGGACTGGCGCTTTGCTGACATCAGCGCTGCGTGTCGAGGCCTTTCGGATGTGGCCGGGATAAATCGAGAGGTTCGACGGGCAGAGCGCCAGCCCACGGTCCGGCGCTTGCGAGGCTCGCTCTGTTGATCCGGCGTCTGGCGGGCGTGAGTGCCGAGAGTCTTCCTGAAACGTCCGCCACCGCCCGGGCTTGCACGGCCCGCTCCGCTGACCCAACCTTGGGCAATCATCAGCGCCAAAAAGACCATCCCCGCCGCGCGGCGTCGCGTCCTCTCCACATCCCTCCCCAACCCTGCTAAGCCTGCCCTGACCGCATCAGGAGGGCCTCCCACATGACCACGCCGAAACCCGTTGTCCTGACCATTCTCGACGGCTGGGGCCTGCGCGATGAGGAGGCGTTCAACGCGCCGAAGCTCGCCAAGACCCCGACCATGGACAGGCTCTACGCCTCCTGCCCGCACGCCACGCTGGTGACCTTCGGGCCGGATGTGGGCCTGCCCTCGGGGCAGATGGGCAACTCGGAAGTGGGCCACACCAATATCGGCGCCGGCCGCGTGGTGGCGATGGATCTCGGGCAGATCGACCTCGCCATCGAGGATGGCTCCTTCTTCGACAACGACGCGATCAAAGCCTTCGCGGCCAAGGTCACCGAGGCCGGCGGCGCCGCGCATGTCATGGGCGTTGTCTCGGATGGCGGCGTGCATGGCCATATCGAACACATCAAGGCCGGCGTGAAGATGCTCACCGACCTTGGCTGCAAGGTCGTCATCCACGCCATCACCGATGGCCGCGACGTGGCGCCGAAATCCGGTGAGGCCTTCGTGAAGGACCTCGCCGACAGCCTCCCCGAGGGCGCCTCCATCGGGACGGTGATCGGGCGCTACTATGCCATGGACCGCGACAACCGCTGGGAGCGGGTCGAGCAGGCCTATGACGCGATGATCCTTGCCAAGGGCGAGACCGCACCCGACCCGGTGACCGCTGTCAGCCAGAGCTACGCCAACGGCAAGACCGACGAGTTCATCCCGGCCACGGTGGTCGAGGGCTACGCGGGGCTCGCGGAGGGCGACGGGTTCTTCTGCATGAACTTCCGCGCCGACCGCGCCCGCGAGATCCTCAAGGCCATCGGCGAGCCGGGCTTCGACGGGTTCGAGCGCGACAAGCCCGCGCTCTCGGCGCTGCTTGGAATGGTCGAGTATTCCGACGATCACAACGCCTACATGACCACCGCCTATCCCAAGCGCGAGATCGTCAATACGCTGGGCGAATGGGTGGCCAAGCACGGGCTGCGCCAGTTCCGCCTCGCCGAGACCGAGAAATACCCGCATGTCACCTTCTTCCTCAACGGCGGCAAGGAGACCCCGGAGGAGGGCGAGGACCGCTTCATGCCCAAGTCGCCCAAGGTGGCGACCTACGACCTGCAGCCCGAGATGTCCGAGCCCGAGGTGGCCGAGAAGTTCGTCGAGGCCATCGAGGCCGGCTACGATCTCATTGTGACCAACTTCGCCAACCCCGACATGGTCGGCCATACCGGCGATCTCGAGGCCGCGATCAAGGCCTGCGAGGCGGTGGATGACGGGCTCGGCAAGGTTGTCGCGGCGCTCGAGAAGGCCGGCGGGGCGATGGTGGTGATCGCCGATCACGGCAATTGCGAGACCATGTGGGACGAGGCCACCAACGGGCCGCACACCGCCCACACCACCAATCTCGTGCCGGTGATCCTCTTCGGCGGCCCCGAGGGCGCAACGGTGCACGATGGCCGGCTCGCCGACGTGGCGCCGACGCTGCTGCAGCTCATGAACCTCGACCAGCCCGAGGAGATGACCGGGAAGAGCCTCATCGACTGATGCTGCGGCTCTCGCTGATCCTGTCGCTGCTCGCCGCCCCGGTCCTGGCGCAGGATCCGGCCACGGCGGCGCGCGAGGCCGCAAGGGCGCTCGAAGAGGCCTCGGTGCAGTTGGGCGAGGCCGAGAGCGCGCGTGATCGCGTGCGGGCGCTGACGCGCACCGTGAAGGCCTACGAGGCCGGGCTCGCCGCCATGCGCGAGGGGCTGCGCGACGCCGCCATCCGCGAAACCGAGCTGAGCCGCCGCCTGCAAAGCCAGGAGGGCGAGATTGCCCAGTTGCTCGGGGTGCTGTCGAGCATGGGCGGGCGCGCCGCGCCCGGCGCCATGCTGCACCCCGACGGCCCGGTGGGCGCGGCGCGGGCCGGCATGATGCTGGCCGCGGTGACGCCGGGGCTCAACGCCAAGGCCGAGGCGCTGCGCGCCGATCTCGACGAGGTGACGGCGCTGCGGGTGCTGCAGCAGAGCGCCGCCGAAACCCTGCAACAGGGGCTGACCGGCGTGCAGGAGGCCCGCACCGAGCTGAGTCAGGCGGTGGCCGACCGCACCGACCTGCCCAAGCGTTTCACCGAGGACCCGATCCGCACCGCGATCCTGATCTCGGCGACCGAGACGCTCGAGGGCTTTGCCAGCGGGCTGTCGCAGATCACCGAGGACGAGGTGCTGACCCAGCTTCCGCCGATCGACGACCGCAAGGGCGCGCTCGAGATGCCGGTGCAGGGCCAGATCCTGCGCCGCGCCGGCGAGGCCGACGCCGCCGGCGTCACCCGGCCCGGCATCGTGGTCGCAACGCTGCCCGAGGCGCTGGTCACCACCCCGACCGCCGCCACCGTGCGCTACAGCGGGCCGCTGCTCGATTACGGGCTGGTGACGATTCTCGAACCCCAACCCGACCTGCTTTTCGTGCTCGCCGGGCTCGACGTGGTCTATGGCCAGACCGGCGAAGTTCTGCCCGAGGGCAGCCCGGTTGGGCTCATGGGGCGTATCGCGCCGGGAAACGACCCGTCACCATCTGTTGAAGGGGGTGGCGCTGGACGCACGGAAACGCTCTATATAGAGGTCAGACAGGGCGACAGGCCCGTGGACCCGCTCACGTGGTTCGCAAGCGACAAGGGATGATATGGGCATGAACAAGTTTCTGATGGCCGCGCTCGGTGGCACGGTCGCCGGCGTCGTCGCGACAACGCAGTTTGTCGGGCCGCTTCTGGCTCAGGAGAGCGAGAAGAGCGGCAGCGTCTACGAGCAGCTCGACCTGTTCGGCGACATCTTCGAGCGCATCCGCGCGCAATATGTCGAAGAGGTCGAGCCGGGCGAACTCATCGAGGCGGCGATCAACGGCATGCTCACCTCGCTCGACCCGCATTCGAGCTACCTCCCTCCGGACGACGCCGAGGACATGCGGGTGCAGACCCGCGGCGAGTTCGGTGGGCTCGGCATCGAGGTGACGCAGGAAGACGGCTTCGTGAAGGTGGTCTCGCCGATCGACGACACCCCGGCCTCCGAAGCCGGTATCGAGGCGGGCGACTTCATCACCCATGTGGACGGCGAGAGCGTGCTGGGCATGACCCTCGACGAGGCGGTCGACATGATGCGCGGCCCGGTCGGCTCCGAGATCGTCATCACCGTGGTGCGCGAGGGCGAGGAAGAGCCCTTCGACGTGACCATCGTGCGCGACACCATCAAGCTCACCGCCGTGCGCACGCGCCTTGAGGGCGACACCGTGGTGCTGCGGGTGACCACCTTCAACGACCAGACCTTCCCGAACCTGTCGGAAGGGCTGGCCGAGCGCATCGAGGAGGCCGGCGGTCTCGACGAGATCAACGGCGTCGTGCTCGACCTGCGCAACAACCCGGGCGGCCTGCTGACCCAGGCGATCAAGGTCTCGGACGCGTTCCTCAACAAGGGCGAGATCGTCTCGACCCGTGGCCGCGATCCGCAGGACGGCGACCGCTACAACGCCACCGAGGGCGATCTGGCCAGCGGCAAGCCGATGGTCGTTCTGATCAATGGCGGCTCCGCCTCGGCCTCCGAGATCGTCGCCGGCGCACTGCAGGATCACCGCCGCGCGGTGGTGGTCGGCACCAAGAGCTTCGGCAAGGGCTCGGTCCAGACCGTGATGCCGGTGCGCGGCGACGGCGCGATGCGCCTGACCACGGCGCGCTACTACACGCCGTCGGGCCGCTCGATCCAGGCGCTCGGCGTGTCGCCGGATATCGTTGTCGAACAGCCCCGCCCGCGCCCCGACGAGGACGAGGAGGAGGCGACCAACGTCTTCACCCGCTCCGAGGCCGATCTGCGCGGCCGTCTCGACAATGACAGCCTTACCGAAGAGGAAATCCGTCAGATCGAGGAAGAGCGCGAGCAGGCCGAACAGGCCGCGGCGCTGCGCGAGGAGGATTACCAGCTCGCCTATGCGATCGACATCCTCAAGGGCCTGACGGTGCTCGAAACCGAAAAGCTCAAGTGATAGAGGCAGGGCGGGGATTTCCCCGCCCTTCTTCTTTCCGCACGAGGCCCGCATGACCCCCGAAGAGATCGCCAAGCTTCCCTATCGCCCCTGCGTGGGCGTGATGCTCGTCAACCCGCGCAGCGAGGTCTTCGTGGGCCAGCGCATCGACAGCGAGGTGCCGGCCTGGCAGATGCCGCAGGGCGGCGTCGACAAGGGCGAGGCACCGCGCGACGCGGCCCTGCGCGAGCTGTGGGAAGAGACCGGCGTGTCCTCGGATCTGGTGAGCATCGAGGCAGAAACACCCGATTGGCTGCCCTACGACCTGCCGCATGACATCGTGCCGCGGATCTGGAAGGGGCGCTACCGCGGGCAGGAGCAGAAATGGTTCCTGCTGCGCTTCCACGGCAGCGACGACCAGGTCAACATCGCCACCAAGCACCCCGAGTTCTCGACCTGGCGCTGGCTGGCGGCGGATCAGGTGGTGGGGCAGATCGTGCCGTTCAAGCGTGATGTCTACGAACGGGTTCTGACCGCCTTCCGCGACCACCTCTGACCCCGCTGAGATCGCGCCGGAGGTCGTGTCCGCCGCGTTGGAAGGCAACCCGGCCTCGGCCGGTTGCCCGCCGTTCGAAAGGGGCGGCGCGGCGACTGCCGACCGGCGCGGCGCCGGTCCAGTTCAGGCTGGCCGGAGAGATCTGCGGCCAACCTTGATGCCTCAGGCGAAGCGCCCCTCGCGGGCCAGCACCTCGATCTGGTAGCCGTCGGGATCGGCCACGAAGAAGAACTTCGCCACCACCTCGCCCGCCGGAGCGAACTCCACCAGCTTGCGCGGGTTGAGTCCCGCGGCCTCGAATCGGGCATGTTCGGCCTCGAGATCCTCGACCGAGACCGCAAGGTGGCCATAGCCGTCGCCCAACTCGTAGGGCTCGGTGCGGTCCTTGTTCACCGTCAGCTCAAGCTCGAACCCGGTCTCGGCGTTCGACAGGTAGACCAGGGTGAATTCGGGGAAGTCGAGGCGATCCGCGACCGTGAGGCCGAAGGCGGTCTCGTAGAAGGCCAGCGAGCGCTCTTCGTCGAGCACCCGGATCATGCTGTGGATTGCCTTGGCCATGCGTCTCATCCTTTCCTGCGAAGGGCGGCCCCGGGATGCGTTGCCGTAAGGCGGGCCGCCCGTTATAGGGCTGGAAACCGGATCGCACGAGGAGACACAGATGTCCAACGCACAGCTCGAAGCCGCCATCGAAGCCGCCTGGGAGGCGCGCGACACCATCACCCCGTCGACCGGGGGCGAAACCCGCGAGGCCATCGAGGCCACGCTGCACGCGCTCGACAGCGGGTCGCTGCGTGTCGCCGAGAAGCAGGACGACGGCAACTGGCACGTCAACCAGTGGGCCAAGAAGGCGGTCCTCCTTGGCTTCCGCATCAAGGACATGGAACTGCAGGACGGCGGCCCGCAGGGCAGCGGCTGGTGGGACAAGGTCGACAGCAAGTTCAAGGGCTGGGGCGATGCCGAGTGGAAGGCCGCGGGCTTCCGCGCGGTGCCGAACTGCGTGGTGCGCAAGTCGGCCTATATCGCGCCGGGCGTGGTGCTGATGCCGTCCTTCGTCAACCTCGGGGCCTATGTCGACAGCGGCACCATGGTCGACACTTGGGCCACGGTTGGCTCCTGCGCGCAGATCGGCAAGGGCGTGCACCTGTCGGGCGGCGTCGGCATCGGCGGCGTGCTCGAGCCCATGCAGGCCGGCCCGACCATCATCGAGGACAACTGCTTCATCGGCGCGCGCTCCGAGGTGGTCGAGGGCGTGATCGTCCGCGAGGGCTCGGTGCTCGGCATGGGCGTGTTCATTGGCCAGTCGACCAAGATCGTCGACCGCGAGACCGGCGAAGTGTTCTACGGCGAAGTGCCGCCCTACTCGGTGGTTGTCGCCGGCACCATGCCGTCGAAGAACGGCGTGAACCTCTACTGCGCGGTGATCGTGAAGCGCGTCGATGAAAAGACCCGCTCCAAGACCGGCATCAACGAGCTGCTGCGCGACTGATGCGCCTGAGCGCGATCATCGCGCTTGTCGCGGCGGCCTTCCCGGCCGCCGCCTTCGCTCTCGAAGGGCTCTACCGTCCGGCCTACCCCTGGGCCGACGGCTGGGACTGCCGCAGCGTCGGTCGCGAGGGCGGCGCGGTGCTTCTCACCGTCAACGCCTTCATCGGAGTGGGCAGCCGCTGTTCGCTGGCCGATCCCACCGAGGTGCGCGGCATGGAAGCGCGGCTCTACGACGCCACCTGCCGCGAAGGCGACCGGGTTCGCACCGACCGCATCATGGTGCTGCGCACCGCGCCCGGCATCGCCATCATCCGCAACGGCGCCATCAGCCTTTTCACCGCTTGCGAGTGATCGCACGGAACCATCGGGCAGGATGCTTGTTTCCCTTCCGTTAACAGGAATTGACAGGGAAAGTCGCCATGGGTCTCGGCCTCATTGCATCCATCATCGTCGGCGGGCTGGCCGGCTGGATCGCCAGCATGATCATGAAGGCCGATACCGGCATCCTCATGAACATCATTCTCGGCATCGTCGGCGCGGTGGTTCTGAACTTCGTGCTCTCGCTTCTGGGCATCTACGCCGCCAACACCTGGGTGCCGCAGCTGATCGTCGGCATCATCGGCGCCAGCGCGCTGATCTGGGTCGTCCGCAAGGTCCGAAGCTGACCGCTTGATACAGGATCTTTCGCTTCCGCTCCTGCTCGGGCTCTTCGCCCTCGCAGGGGCCGTCGTCGTGGCCGCGTCCATCCGCGCCACCACCCTCGCCGACGTCATCGCCGACCGCACCAGGCTTGGCGAGGCGATGGCGGGCGGCGTCCTGCTGGGCGGTGCGACCTCGCTCTCGGGGGTGGTGGTCTCGGTCACCGGGGCCGCCGGCGGCGATGCCAGCTTCGCCGTCTCGAACGCGGTGGGCGGCATCGCGGCGCAGACGCTGTTTCTCGCCATCGCCGACCTGCTGCACAAGCGCGCCAATCTCGAGCACGCCGCCGCCGAGCCCGCCAACCTCTTCCAGGCGGTGATGCTTCTGGTGCTGCTGAGCCTGCCGATCGCTGCCATGGCCGGCCCCGACATCGCCTATTTCGGGGTGCACCCGGTTTCCGTCGTGATGTTCCTCGCCTATCTCGCCGGGGTGAAGCTGTCCTCCGAGGTCAGCGAACGCCCGATGTGGCGCCCGGTGGAGACCCGCGACACCCGCCACGACGAGCCCGACGACGAGAACGATCCCGACGCCCCGGTGCTGAGGCCGGCGCTGATCTTTGCCGCGCTGGTCGCCGTGATGGGCCTTGCCGGCTGGGTGATCAGCCAGGTGGGCGGCGCCTTCATCACCCGCTTCGGCATGACCTCGAGCCTCGTCGGCGCGCTGATCACCGCCGTCATCACCTCGCTGCCCGAGCTGGTCACCACGCTGGTCGCGGTGCGCCGCGGCGCGTTGCAACTCGCCGTGGGCGGTATCATCGGCGGCAACACCTTCGACACGCTGTTCCTGGTGTTTTCCGACGTCGCCTATCGCGACGGCTCGATCTATCAGGCGGTGGGCCAGACCGATCTCTACTGGCTCGCGACCGGCATGCTAATGACCGCGATCCTGCTTGGCGGGCTGATCCTGCGCCAGCGTGAGGGCCCGGCGCGGATCGGCATCGAGAGCGTGCTCCTGATGGCGGTCTATGGCTGCGCCGTGGCGGTCGAGCTCTTCGCCCAATGAGCACGCACCGCCGGGGCTTGACTCGCGGTCCTGCCTGCCGCATCCCGCCCGAAACGCGGGAGACGGCAGGCATGGCCAGCAAAAAACCATCGAGACAGCAGGTCTACACCCTTTTGGTCGAGGTCGGCCGCAAGGCCGGCGACGGGTTGCCCGACAAGTCCACCGGGGCGGCGCTGATGTGCTATGCCAGCGGCGTCGACGAGGCCGAGGCGGTGCGCGAGACCGTGGCGATCCTCAAGCAGGCCGACATGGCGCCGCTCGACGTCACCGGCTACGGCACGGAGGAAGAGCGCCGGGCCCAAGGCCACGAGATCGAGGCGGACGAGCAGGAGCTGATGGCCCGCGCGCTCGAGGAGAACGCCGTGATCGTCGCGCAGGTCACCCCGTTTTTTGACAAGGGCTGAGGTCGGCCAAGAAAATTGGCTAATTTTCTTGGCTACAAGATTTTTCGGACGAAAAATCTTCTGCGGGCGTTGCTCAGGCCACCCGCGCCTGCGCCAGCGTGATGGCTTCGAACGGATGCAGCACCTGATAGCCGGCGCGGTGCTGCTCGGGCAGCAGGCCGGTTGGACACGTCGCCAGAAGCGACGCCGCCAGATGCGGCTTCGAGCGCCGCAAACGCCCCACGTAAAGGCTTTCCAGCGCCGCGCCGCCGGCCATCACCGGCTCGTGCGCGGGCAGCAGGAGCTGGTGATAGTGCAGCGTCATCGCGCCCTCCTCGCGCACCGCCGCAAAGCCGTTCACGAGGCTCAGCGCCGGGACCAGAACCGCCTCGCGTCCGAACAGGTACTCGACCTCCGATCCGCCGATCACCAGCCGCTGATGCGGAGAGACCACGAGATCGCGGGTCAGTCCGAAATAGGGCGCGCGCAGCCGCACCGGCGTGAAGGAGCCAAGCGCCGGCACCGCCCGGCTCACGCGCTGAAGCACCGGCACCACCTCGCCGTTGCGGGTCCGGACCGTATCGCCGGTCTGAAGCTCGGCCACCGGGCGCGCGCCCTGCGGCGTCTCGACCGGTACCCGCCCGGTGAGCGAGGGCGTCGGCCCCACCGGCTCGATCTCGTCTGACACCGCGAAAAAGATCACGTCGGGATCGGTGCGGCAGAGCTGCGGCCGGCGCACCATGGTGAACAGGTCCTCGAGCAGCAGCGGTGGCGGCGGCGGGGTCTCGCGCAGCGCGGTGCGGTCGCTCTCCGGGCGCTCCAGCGCCAGTCGCCCCCAGCGCCGGGTCGAGTCCCAGCTGAAGGTGACGCGCAGGATGTCGGTGCGGGCGTCGTCGGGGTATTGCAGCAAGGTGTGGAACGCCTCGCCGCCATGGCTCATCACCAGCACGATGCTGCCATTGGGCAACGCCTGCAGCGACACGCCGCCGGGCCAGGGATGGTGGCGCTCGAAAGCGAGCAGGGTCTGCGGACGGCCCTCGGCGGAGAGCCGGGTCTCGATCAGCAGCGAGCCCTTCGAGAGCAGCGCGTCGCGCGGCTGCAGACCGGCGTCGAAGACGCGGTCGTCGGTCCAGCGCCGGCCCTCGCCCGAGATGGCGATCCAGCTCATGCCGCGCGCTGCCCCGCGTTGGCTTGCGATGAAGAAACCCCTGCCGTACTCATGCCCGTCACGCTGCCTCGTCCGGGGCCGCGCGCAGCGCTCCGGGCAGGCCGTGGCACGGCGCAGAACGCCGCGATACGCTGCATGGATCCGGTCAAACTGCCCGCCCGCCCGAGGCGATTTTTCCCCTTGTTATGGCATCATTGGTACCACGGTCGCGCCGCTCAGGCCAGTTCGATTGTCCTGTGACATAGCCTGCGCCGGCCCGCGCACAGCAAAGATGCGGGGTTTGCCCTTGGGCGCGTGTCGGGGTAGCCAGAGCCGAGACCCAGCAAGGAACACCGCCATGACGACCGATCCCGTCGCGCTCACCGCCGATCTCATCCGTTGCCCCTCGGTCACGCCGGAGGAGGGCGGAGCTCTGGTGCTGCTGCAGGAGCTTCTGGAGGGCGCGGGCTTCACCTGCACGAGGGTGGATCGCAACGGCACCGCCAATCTCTACGCCCGCTGGGGCGAAAGGGGCCACGCGCGCAGTTTCGGTTTCAACGGTCATACCGACGTGGTGCCGGTGGGCGATGCCGCGGCGTGGAGCGCCGACCCCTTCGGGGCCGAGATCCGTGACGGCGTGATGTTCGGGCGCGGCGCCACGGACATGAAATCCGGCGTCGCGGCCTTTGCCGCCGCCGCCGTCGATTTCGTAAAGGAGACGCCCCCGGACGGCGCCATCGTGCTGGCGATCACCGGCGACGAGGAGGGCGACGCCACCGACGGCACCGTGGCACTGCTCGACTGGATGGAGAGCCAGGGCGAGCGCATGTCGGTCTGCCTCGTGGGTGAGCCGACCTGCCCCTCGGAAATGGGCGAGATGATGAAGATCGGTCGCCGCGGCTCGCTCTCGGCCTGGTTCACGGTGACCGGCAAGCAGGGCCACGCCGCCTACCCGCACCGGGCGCTGAACCCGATGCCGGCGATGGCGCGGCTGATGGACCGGCTGGCCTCGCACGAGCTGGATCGCGGCACGGACCATTTCGACGCCTCGACGCTGGCGGTGGTGACCATCGACACCGGCAACCCGGCGACCAACGTGATCCCGGCGCAGTGCCGCGGCACCGTCAATATCCGCTTCAACGACAGCCATACCGGCGCGGCGCTGTCGGACTGGCTGCGCGGCGAGGCGGCGCGGGTCGACGCCGAATTCGGCACCGCCACCGAGGTCAGGATCAAGATCTCGGGCGAGAGCTTCCTGACGCCGCCTGGGGCGCTGTCGGATCTGGTGGCGGCGGCGGTCGAGGCCGAGACCGGGCGTCAGCCGGAGCTCTCGACCTCGGGCGGCACCTCGGATGCGCGCTTCGTCAAGGATCACTGCCCGGTGGTCGAGTTCGGGCTGGTCGGCAAGACCATGCACCAGGTCGACGAGAACGTGCCGGTGGCGCAGATCGCCGAGCTGAAGGCGATCTATGCACGCATCCTGACGCGCTATTTCGAGGGCTGACGTGAGCGGCCCCATGAGGGGTGTTGCGG
>NZ_JBYNAH010000137.1:0-10671 GCF_059781815.1 Salipiger sp.
CGGCGCTCGAGCCCAGCCACGCGCTGGCGCATGTGATGAAGATCGCGCCGACCCTGCCCAAGGACCATATCCTCGTGATGAACATGTGCGGTCGCGGCGACAAGGACATCTTCGCCGTCGCAAAGCATCTCGGCCAGGACCTGAGCTGAGCGCAGCCTGCCTCCGGGCAGGGACACATCTATCGAACGGCCGCGCGGGAGCAATCCCGGGCGGCCGTTTTGCTTGCGTCGGAGCAGCGGCGCGCTCGGCCTCAACGCGGTCATTTCTCCTGAGTAATTTGGCGGGCCGAGCTTTAAGTCGCAAAATTGGATAAAAGATTTGACAGGTCTTGCTTAAATTTTGAATCCTTCGGGTGAGTTCTCCGGGAGGGTCGCAATCGGAAATTGCGTGGAGAACCGCTTTAGGGAGGAAGATCATGACCAAGACGACACTGCTTCCGGGCCTCGTGCTCGGAACCATCCTTGCTGTGCCCGCGCTGGCGCAGGACAACATGGACAAGCTGTCCAACATGCAGCGCACCGACGCGACATTCACCCATATCGACCAGACGGGCGACCGGGCCGAGGCGCTGAAGGGCATCCTCGAGCATATCAACCTGCCGGACGGCTTCGAAGTGAGCCTCTACGCGGTTGTGCCCGATGCGCGCTCGATGGCGGTGGCGCCGCAGGGCACGGTGACCTTCGTGGGCACCCGCAAGGACAAGGTCTGGTCGGTGGTCGACCGTGATCGCGACCGGGTGGCCGACGAGGTCTTCGACTTCGCGCCGTCGATCACCTTCGACGTGCCCAACGGGCCGTGCTTCTCGCCGGACGGGTTCCTCTATATCGCCGAGCGCAACCGGGTACTGACCTTCCCGGCGGCGGAGTTCTTCTTCGAGGGGCCGGATCCGGCGGTGGGCACCGTGGTCGCCAAGGGCGAGCTGGTTCCGGCGGAGGAAGAGAGCTTCAACCACACCGCGCGGGTCTGCCGCGTCGGCCCCGACGGCAAGCTCTACATCTCGCTCGGCCAGCCGCACAACGTGCAGCCGAAGGACAAGCTCGAGATGTATGACCAGATCGGCATCGGCGGCATCATCCGCATCAACACCGACGGCTCGGGGCGCGAGGTCTATACCCGCGGGATCCGCAACTCGGTCGGGCATGATTTCAACCCGGCCAATGGCGATCTGTGGTTCACCGACAACCAGGTCGACGGCATGGGCGATGACATCCCGCCGGGCGAGCTGAACCGGCAGACCGCGGCGGGCCAGCATTTCGGCTTCCCCTGGACCAATGCGCGGGTCGAGATCCCCGACTACAAGGGCGTCGACCGCCCCGAGGGGGTCGAGTTCGTCGAGCCGCAGGTCGAGATGCAGGCCCATGCGGCGGATCTGGGCATGAGCTTCTACACCGGCTCCTCGTTCCCGGAGAAGTACCAGGGCGGCATCTTCTCGGCTCAGCACGGCTCATGGAACCGCACCACGCCGGTTGGCGCGCGGGTGATGTTCACCGCGCTCGATGAAGAGGGCAACGCCGCCGGCACCGAGGTCTTCGCCGACGGCTGGCTCGACGAGAGCACCGGCGAGTATCGCGGCCGTCCGATGGACATCGCCTTCCTGAAGGACGGCTCGATGCTGGTCTCGGACGATTTCGCGGGCGCGATCTGGCGCATCGCCTACAACCCGGCGCCGGCCAGCGAATGAGGCTTGGAGCTGTTCTCCTCGGCGGGCTGATGCTCGCCGGGGCAGGGCCGGCGGTGGCGGACGATCCCGCCGCCGGTCGCAAGGTGGCCAACATGTGCCGCACCTGTCACGGGCTCGACGGGCTGGCACAGATCCCCATCGCGCCGAATATCGGCGGCGAGCCGGAGGAGTATCTCGAGGCACAGCTCATGGCCTTCAAGACCGGCGCGCGCGAGCACGAGATGATGTCGGTGGTGGCGGCGGGGCTGAGCGCGCAGCAGATCTCGGACGTGGCGGCGTGGTACGCCTCGCATTCCGCAAGCGCGCGCCTGCCCGAGGGCGCGAGCGAGAGCGACGCGCCGGCGGCCTGCGTGTCGTGCCACGGCGCCAACGGCATCGCCGAGTTCCCCGACGCGCCCAACCTCGCGGGCGAGGTCAACATCTATATCGACACCCAGCTCAAGGCGTTTCGGAGCGGCAAGCGGGTGCACGATATCATGTCGGACATCGCCGCCGAGATGAGCGATGAAGAGATCCGTGCCGTGGCCGACTGGTACGGCGCGGTGACGCTCGAGATCGAGATGTCGGAGTAGGGCGGGCGGAGGTCGCGGGCCCGCCCGCGCCTCTGCCCAAGACTTCCTCTCGCGCCGGGCGGCGCGGCATATTTTGCCGCGCGCCCCTTGCGCCCCGCAGTCCCATGCGGAACAGATAGCGCAAAGGTTACGGGCCCCGCATCGCGGCCGGACCGGCCGCGAGACAACCAACAGGGACAGCCCATGAAACACCTCCTGACCGCCACCGCGCTCGTCTGCAGCCTTGCCGGCGCCGCCTCCGCCCAGACCGTGCTCACCGTCGCCAACTGGCTGCCGCCGTCGCACCCGCTGGTCAGCGAGCTGATCGTGCCGATGACCGAACAGATCGCCGAGGCCACCGGCGGCGAGGTGACCGCCAATATCCTGCCCGCGCCGCTGGGGCCGCCGCAGGCGCATTTCGACTTTGCCGTCAACGGCGTGGCCGACATCACCTTCGGCGTGCAGGGCTACAACCCGGGCCGCTTCAAGACCACCAACATCGTCGAGCTGCCCTTCCTCGGCGACAGCGCCGAGGATATCTCGGTGGCCTACTGGCGCGTCTTCGACGAGATGCTGCGCGACGCGGGCGAGTATGACGACGTCAAGGTGCTGGCGGTGTTCAGCCACGGGCCGGGCGAGATCTTCCTCAAGTCGGGCGACGTGACGAGCGCCGACGCGCTCAAGGGCGTCAAGCTGCGGGTCGGTGGCGGCATCGTGCACGAGGTCGCCTCGGCGCTCGGCGCGGTGCCGGTCGAGGGGCCGTCGTCCAAGGCCTACGAGCTGCTGAGCCAGGGCGTCGCCGACGGCATCCTGTTCCCCTACGAGTCGGTCAATTTCTTCAAGCTGATCCCGCAGCTGAATGACGCGATCTCGGTGCCCGGCGGGCTTTACAACACCTCGTTCTACATCGTCATGAACAAGGCCAAGTGGGAGAGCCTCGACCCGGCCCAGCAGGACGCCATCGACAGCGTCACCGGCGAGGCGCTGGCGCGCATGGCGGGCCAGATGTGGGATGCCGCCGACGCCAAGGGCAAGGCCGCGATGGAGGGTGAGATCACCATCACGCCCGCCACCGAGGACCAGCTCGCCGCATGGGAAGGCGCGCTCTCGCCGCTGGTGCAGGCCAAGCTCGACGAGGCCGCCGAGACCGGCGTCGACGCGCAGGCGGCCTATGACATGCTCAAGGCCGAGATCGCCAAGGGCACGGCCGAGTAATGCCCGAGACGACCCGCCCGCGCGGGGCCTTCGGCCTGCGCGCGGCGCTCGCGGTGCTGGGCGGCGTGCTGCTGATGGCGCTGATGGGGATGACGGTGACCGACGTGATCGGGCGCTACGTCTTCAACGCGCCGCTCCGGGGCGCCACCGAGCTCACCGAGCTGCTGCTCGCCGCCGTCGTCTTTCTCGGGTTGCCGGCGGTGGCGCTGGCCGACGAGCACGTGACCGTCGATCTGGTGACCGACCGGATGCCGGCGGCGGTGAAGCCGTGGCGCGGGGCAGCGACGGGGCTGTTTTCCGCGCTTGTGCTGGCGGTGGTGGCGTGGCGGGTCTGGGTCTATGCGGCGCAGATCGGCGGCTATGGCGGCCATACCACGACGCTGGCCATCCCGATCGCCCCTCTGGGCTATTTCTGCGCGGTCTGCACTGGCTTCGGTGCGCTGCTGACCGCGCTCGTGCCGGCGCATGCGCTGATCCGGCACCTGAAAGGACACTGACATCATGGAAAGCTGGCCGGTCGGCATGGCCATTCTCGGCGTGCTGCTTCTCGTGGGCGTGCCGATCTCGATGGCGCTCGCGGGGGTGGGGCTCGTGGGCGTGGCCTCGATCATCGGCTGGACCCCGGCGCTCTCGCTGCTGGGCTCGGCCTTCTTCGACAACGGGCGCGACTACTCGCTCTCGGTGCTGCCGCTGTTCCTGATGATGGGCAATTTCGTGGTGCAGTCGGGCATCGCGGAGGAGCTCTACAAATCGGCCTACGCCTGGCTGCGCCACCGCAAGGGCGGGCTGGCGACGGCCACCGTGATCGCCTGCGGCGCCTTCAGCTCGGTCTGCGGCTCGTCGATGGCGACGGCGGCCACCATGACCCGCATCGCGCTGCCCTCGATGCGGCGCTACGGCTATCCCGACCGACTCTCCACCGCCTCGATCGCCGCCGGTGGCACGCTGGGCATCCTGATCCCGCCCTCGGTGATCCTGGTGTTCTACGGCATCATGACCCAGCAGGATATCGGCAAGCTCTTCCTCGCCGGGCTGATCCCCGGCCTGATCGGCATCATCGGCTACACCATCGCCGTGCGCATCACGCTGGTCACCCAGAAGATCGACCTGCCGGTCGAGCCGAAACTGCCCCTGCGCGAGCGCATCCGCGCGCTGAAGGGCACCGCCGGCGCGCTGATCCTCTTCGTCTTCGTGATGGGCGGCATCTATCTTGGCGTCTTCACCCCCACCGAAAGCGCCGGCATGGGCGCGGGCGGGGCGTTTCTGCTGGTGCTGCTCTCGGGGCGGTTCAGCCGCGAGAAGATGATCGCGGTGCTCTATGACACCATGAAGACCACCTCGATGATGTTCTTCATCCTGTTCGGCGCGCTGACCTTCACCAATTACGTCAACATGTCGGGTATGACCCGCGACATCCAGTCGGCGCTGAGCGTCTTCGGCGACACGCCGATGATGACCATCCTCGTGATGCTCTGCATCTACCTCGTGCTGGGCTGCGTGCTGGAAAGCCTGTCGATGATCATGCTGACGGTGCCGGTGTTCTATCCCATCGTCGCGGCGCAGGGCATCGACCTGATCTGGTTCGGCATTTTCGTGGTGATGGTGACCGAGATCTCCTACATCACCCCGCCGGTGGGGATGAACGCCTTCGTGCTGCGCTCGGTGGTGCCCGATGTGCGGCTGGCGACGATCTTTGGCGGGCTGGCGCCCTTCGTGGCGATGGACGTGCTGCGCGTGGCGCTGCTCACCGCCTTCCCGGGGCTGGTGCTGCTGCTGACCTGATATCGGTTAGGCGATCAGCCCCGCGCGCCCACCGCGTGGGTCAGGGTTGCGCCGAGCTCGTAATAGCTGCCCCGGAGCGCCGTGAGGCTTTCCTCGTGGCTCTTCACCGGCGTCAGCGGCAGGCCCGAGAGATCGCCCGAGAGCAGCGCCTCGGCGGCGGCGGTGCCGAACACCGTGCCGGGGCCGATGCCACGCCCGGAATAGCCGAAACAGGACATGGCGTTGGGGCCGATCTCGACGATCTTCGGAATATGATCCGAGGTCATGGCGATGCGCCCGCACCATGCATGCTCGAAGGGCAGGTCAGCGATCTCGGGGAAGAGCTGGCGCAGCTTGCGCCGGGCCCAGCCGGCATGGATGCCGCCGCCGGGGCCGTCGAGATTGCCCATCGCGCCGATGATCATCCGGCCCGCGGCATCGGTGCGGAAGGACGACATCACCAGCGCCGTGTCCCAGCAGCCCTCGCCACCGGCGAGGATGCTGGCGCGGGCCGAGGCGGGCATCGGCGCCGTGGCGAACTGGCCGAAATGCACCGGCGTATAGGCTGGCGGATGTGCCCCCGAGAGCGGCGCGTGGTAGGCGTTGGTCGCCATCAGCAGCGCACCGGCCCGCACGCTCTGTCCGTTGCAGGTGACCCGCCAGCCGTCACCCTCGCGGGCAATCCCGGTCACCGGGCTCTGCTCATAGACCCGCGCGCCCGCGCGCTGCGCCGCCCGCGCCAGCCCCCGGCAATAGGCCAGCGGCTGTACCGTGCCGGCGCGGGGATCGAAGAGCGCGCCATGCACCGCTTTGCTGCCGACCCGCGCCTGCGCATCGTCGGCGTCCAGCAGCTGCAGCGGCGCGCCATGGGCGTTGCCCTGCCGGAAGCGGGCGCGCAGGTCGTCCATGCCCGACGGCGCATGGGCGCAGTGCAGGGTGCCGTTGCGGGTGGCCTCGCAGGAGATCTCCTCGCGCGCGATAAGGCCATAGACCAGGTCCGGCGCCGCGCCCAGCCGCGTGATCAGCGCGCGCCCGGCCTCCTCGCCCAGCTCGGCGAGGATCTCGTCGGGCTTGAGCCAGAGCCCGGCATTGGCGAGCCCCACGTTACGCCCCGAGCCGCCGTGGCCGACGGTTTGCGACTCAAGGAGCGCCACCGACGCGCCGCGCCGCGCGGCCTCGAGCGCCGCAGAGCTGCCGCTGAAGCCGCCGCCGATCACCGCCAGATCGACTGTCAGCTCGGTGTCGAGCGGGCCGGTCGAGATCGCCTCCTCGCTGGAGGCGCGCCAGAGATTGCCGTGGTGGGATGCCGTCATCGTGCCTGTCCTTGATCGCTGGGGCCGGCCCTGCGCGATGCCGCACGGCTGGCCCCATGACAGAGGTGTAACAGCGCGCGGCGCGGATGGAAGAGCCTGCCGAAAGGAAGCGGGCGCCGACACGATCCGGCGCCCGCAAAAACGGCGAAAGCCTCAGCCCTGCGGCACCAGCTTGCCGGGGTTCATGATGCCCTTCGGATCGAGCGCGCGCTTGATCTCGCCCATGACCTGCCAGCCATCGCCGTGCTCGGCCTCCATGTAGGCCATCTTGCCAAGCCCCACGCCATGCTCGCCGGTGCAGGTGCCTCCAAGCGCCAGCGCGCGCTCGGCCATGCGATGCGACAGGCGCTTGGCCTCCTCGAGCTCCTCGGGCTTTTCCGGGTCGATCAGCAGGATTGCGTGGAAATTGCCGTCGCCCACATGGCCGAGGATCGGCCCCGGCACGCCGCTTTGCGCGATGTCGGCCTGGGTCTGCTCGACGGCGGTGGCAAGCTCCGAGATCGGCACGCACATGTCGGTCACCACCGCCCGCGCGCCCTTGCGCGAGGCGAGGATGGCGTAATAGCCGTTGTGCCGCAGCGCCCAGAGCGCCCGGCGCTCCTCTTCGCGCGCCGACCACTGGAACGGCGAGGCGCCGTGCTCGGCGACGATCTCGCCGAAGCGCTCGGCATCCTTCGCGACGCTCTCGGGCGAGCCGTGGAACTCCACCAGCAGGTGCGGGGCGGCGTCCATCTCCATGCCGGAATAGGCGGTGAAAGCCTGCGCGGTGGCGGCGTCGACGAACTCGATCCGCGCCATCGGGATGCCCATCTGGATGGTCTCCATCACCGCGGTCACCGCCGATCCCATGTCGGGGAAGGCGCAGATGCCGGCGCTCGTGGCCTCGGGGATGCCGTGCAGCCGCAGGGTCAGCTCGGTGACAAGCCCCAGCGTGCCTTCCGAGCCCACCATCAGCGCGGTCAGATCGAAGCCGGCGGCGCTCTTGCGGGCGCGGGTGCCGGTGCGGATCACCCGGCCATCGGCCAGCACCACGGTCAGGCCGAGGACGTTGTCGCGCATGGTGCCGTAGCGCACCGTGGTGGTGCCCGAGGCGCGGGTCATCGCCATGCCGCCGAGGCTCGCATTGGCGCCGGGATCGACCGGGAAGAACAGGCCGGTGGCGCGCAGCTCCTCGTTCAGCGCCTCGCGGGTGACGCCGGGCTGCACGGTGACGTCCATGTCGCCCATGCGGATGTCGAGCACCTTGTTCATGCGCGAGAAATCCACCACCACGCCGCCCTTAACCGCGAGCCCGTGGCCCTCGAGCGAGGTGCCGGCGCCCCAGCCGATCACCGGGCAGTCATGCTCGGCGCAGATCTTCACCAGCGCCTGCACCTCCTCGGTGGTCTCGGGATAGGCCACCGCATCGGGCGGCGTGGTCGGGAAATGGGACTCCGAGCGGCCATGTTCGGCCAGTTCGGACTTGGACCGGCTGAGCCGTTCGCCTAGGAGTGAGGCAAGAGCATCAAGGGCGGCGTCTTTGGGCATTCGTAACCTCCGGGGAAATCGGGGGGACCATAGCGACGCGGCCCGCCCGGCGAAAGCCAAAGGGGACAGGGAATGTTGCGCGAAGTTGCCCGACAGTGGCACGAAATGCGCGCCACGTGCGGGCGCGGCTGGGACTTGCTGCGGCACAAGGCGCCGGGGCAGGTCACGTTCTGGCTGATCGCCCTCGTGGTTGGCGCCGCCGCGGGCTTCGCGGCCATCCTGTTCCGCTTCGCCATCAACCGCCTGCAGGCGGCGCTTTACGGCACCGAAGACGTCAACACGCTGGCGAGCTTCGCCCGCGAGCTGCCGTGGATCTGGGTGCTGTTGATCCCGGTCTGCGGCGGCATCGTGGTCGGCCTCATCATCCGCTTCATGACCCCGGACGGCCGCGTGCGCTCGGTCTCGGACGTGATCGAGGGCGCGGCGCTGAACGACGGACGGGTCGAGAAGAAAGCCGGCATCGCCTCGGCGCTGTGCTCGTGGATCACGCTCTCGACCGGCGGCTCGACCGGGCGCGAGGGGCCGGTGGTGCATATCGCGGCGATGATCTCGTCCTGGGTGTCGAACCTGCTGCGCGTCGACGGCATCACCGGGCGCGACCTGCTGGGCTGCGCCGTGGCGGCGGCGGTCTCGGCCAGCTTCAACGCGCCGATCGCCGGCGCGCTCTTCGGGCTCGAGGTGGTGCTGCGCCATTTCGCGCTGCACGCCTTCGCCCCCATCGTGGTGGCCAGCGCCGCCGGCACGGTGATCAACCGGCTGGCCTTTGGCGACGTCACCGAGTTCCTGTTGCCCGGCACCACCACGGTGGAGTTCTACCTCGAGCTGCCCGCCTTCTTCCTGATGGGGCTGGTCTGCGGCCTGGTGGCGGTGGTGATGATGCGGGCGATCTTCTGGTCCGACGATTTCGGCAACCGGGTGCAGAAGCGCCTGGGCGTACCGATCTGGCTGCGCCCGGCGGCGACCGGGCTGCTGCTCGGCGCCATTGCGATCCAGTTCCCGCACATCATCGGCGTCGGCTACGAGACAACCTCGCTGGCGCTGACCGGCGGGCTCGGCCTGCGCGAGGCGTTTCTCTTCGCGATCGTCAAGGTGGCGGCGGTGTCGATCACCATGGCCGGGCGCATGGGGGGCGGGGTGTTCTCGCCCTCGCTGATGGTCGGCGCGCTGACCGGGCTGACCTTCGCCCATATCGCCACCGGCCTGTTCCCCGAGCAGAGCTCGGCCTTCACGCTCTATGCGCTCGCCGGCATGGGCGCGGTGGCGGCGGCGGTGCTCGGGGCGCCGATCTCGACCACGCTGATCGTCTTCGAGCTCACCGGGGACTGGCAGACCGGACTGGCGGTGATGGTCTCGGTGTCGATGTCGACCGCCGTGGCCTCACGGCTGGTCGACCGCAGTTTCTTTCTCACCCAGCTCGAGCGCCGCAACGTGCACCTTGCGGCCGGGCCGCAGGCCTATCTGCTGGCAATGTTCCGCGTCGCGGGCGTGATGCGCAAGCCCGGCGATCCCGGCGCCGCCGACGAGGAGGCCTGCCTGCAGATGATCGAGCAGGGGCTATACGTGCAGCACTCCGCGACGCTCGAGACCGCGCTGCCGCGGTTCGAGAAATCCGGCGTCGCCTACCTGCCGGTGGTGACGCTGAAGGGCGAGGAACAGACCCCGGTGCTCGAGGGGGCGCTGTTTCATGTCGACGCGCTCAAGGCCTATAACCGCGCGCTCGCCGCCACCGCGGCGGAGGAACATTCGTGACGTCGCAGCGGGGATCTGGCGGGCTTGAGTAAATTTTAGGCAATCTGCCGCGCGCCGGACGCCGCTCGCGCCGGAGTCGCGGAACATTGACTGAACATGCGCGGTTTTCTGCCGAGCGGTCATCACGACGCTTTGCAAAAGTTTACGGTTGGTAAAAGGATATCCGCGAGCCACCGCAAAAAAGGTGGCCGAGCAGAAACAACCGTTCGAGGGACGAATGAGCGTGACCGGCGCCCGCAAGGCCAGGATTGGCCTGCCTATCCTCTGTGCAATTCTTCTGGCCACCGCGGCCTGTTCCACCAAGGCGCCCGACATCGCCTACAGCTCGAGCGGCATCGATCTCGACCGCCGGGCCATGGCGCTGCGCGAGGTGCGCGAGCTTCAGAGCGCCGGCCAGCGCGTCTGGTGCGTGCCTTTTGCCCGCAATGCCAGCGGTGTCGAGATCCGTGGCAACGCCAACACCTGGTGGGGCAAGGCGAAGGGGCTTTACGACCGCGGCGCCCGCCCGGTCGCTGGCGCTGTGATGGCCTTTGCCGGCACCCGCGGCATGCCGATGGGCCATGTCGCCGTGGTCTCGGAGGTGGTCTCGGAGCGCGAGCTGCGCATCGATCACGCCAACTGGACGCGCAACAAGGTGTCGCTGGGCATGACCGTGCAGGACGTCTCGGCCGCCAACGACTGGTCGGAAGTGCGCGTCGAAAGCAATCCCGGCACCTTCGGCAAGGTCTACCCGATCGACGGCTTCATCTACCCGAGCCGGTTTCAGTAAGTCCTTTTGCTGCGTGGCGGTGGGGGGGCCCGGGGCGGGCGGGGGGTCTCGCCCCCCGCGGGGGCGCGGGGGCGGGGGGGGGGGGGGGGGGGGGGGGGGTTGGAG
>NZ_JBYNAH010000137.1:10681-13912 GCF_059781815.1 Salipiger sp.
TGGACGGCTGACGCTTTTCGAGAGTCGCTGCGCCCGGTCTTTCTGTCGGGCCGGCCTCCGGCGGGAGTATTTTTGACGAAGAGAAGACAGGGGCGCGGTGGTGGCCTCGGTCGCGGGGCATGAAAAAAGGCAGGCGCGGGGCCTGCCTTTTGGGTTTCCGGAGCGCTGCTCGTTTAGGGCGCTTAGACCTGTTCGACCGCGACCCCGTCCTGGACCTGGAAGGCGAGGTAGCCGGCGAGCTGCGCCGCCTCGTCCTTGGGGCTTTCGTAGGACAGCACCGCGTTCTCGTAGCTGCGGCTTTTCGAGGCGATGGTGTAATGCGTCGCCTCGCCGATATGCTGGTTGATGGTGCGGTAATCCGAGGGTTCGAGGAAGGCCATGGCGATGTCCTCGCGCGGGAAGAAGATCATCCCGGGCATGTCGCCCTCGGTCAGCTCGAGCGTGCGGTTGCTCTCGCCCAGCACCGCGCCGCCGGCGCGGATCACCCAGGTGCCCTGGGTCGGGCGGATGGTGATGTGGTTCATCATGTCGTCGTCTCCCCGTTTCCTCGCGGATCATATACCAGCCGTCTTGCGACAGTCCTGTGTCAAAGCGGCGCGCAGGCCGCTGCCAGCCAGTCTGCATCCGCGCCCTCCACGAGCGGGCCGATGCGGGCCAGCACCTCTTCGTGATAGGCGTCGAACCAGTTGCGCTCGGCCTGCGTGAGCAGGGCGGGCACCACCAGCCGCTTGTCGATCGGCACCCATGTCAGGGTCTCGAAGCGCAACATCCGCGGCACCACCTGTCCCGGAAGGGGCGGGGCGGTCTCCACGGCGATGAGGTTCTCGATCCGGATACCATAGGCGCCCTCGCGGTAAAAGCCCGGCTCGTTCGACAGGATCATCCCCGCCTCGAGCGGCACGGTGCCGGTGCGGGCTATGCGCGCCGGGCCCTCGTGCACGCTGAGATAGGCGCCGACGCCGTGGCCGGTGCCGTGGCCATAGTCGAGCCCCTCTTCCCAGAGCGCCGCACGCGCCAGCACGTCGATGTCGCGCCCTGCGAGGCCCGCTGGGAAGCGCAGCCGCGACAGGGCGATCATGCCCTTCAGCACGCGGGTGAAATTGGCGCATTCCTCCTCGCCCACGTCGCCCACGGCGATGGTGCGGGTGATGTCGGTGGTGCCGTCGACATATTGCCCGCCGCTGTCGACCAGCAGCAGCTCGCCTTCGTTCACGCTCCGGTCGGTGGCCTCGGTGACGCGGTAATGCACGATGGCGCCGTTGGGACCGGCGCCGGCGATGGTCTCGAAGGAGATGTCGCGCAGGGCATTGGTGGCGCGGCGCTCGGCCTCGAGCGCGGTGACCACGCCGATCTCGGTCAGGCTGCCCGGCGGCTGGCGGTCGAGCCAGGCGAGGAAGCGCACCATGGCGGCGCCGTCGCGCAGATGCGCGGCGCGGGCGCCCGCGAGCTCGGCATCGTTCTTGCGCGCCTTGGGCAAGACGCAGGGATCGGGGGCCTCAATGATCTCGGCGGTGGCGAGCGCATCGGCCACTGCCACGGGACAGGTGGCCGGATCGATCTGCACCTTGCCGCCCAGCGTCGCCACGGCGGCGAGGAAGCCCTCGGGGGGCAGCACCTTGACCTTCGGACCGAGGTGATCGCCGAGGCCCGCGAGCTTGGCGGCGTCGATGAAGAGCTCGACCGTGCCATCGGCGTTGAGCAGGGCGAAGCCGTGCGGCACCGGGTTGCGCGGGATGTCGGAGCCACGGATGTTGAGCAGCCAGGCGATGCTGTCGGGCAGGGTGATCACGCAGGTCTCGGCCTCGAGGCCGCGCGCCAGCCGGTCGATCTTGTCATCATGCGGCTCGCCGGCAAGCTCGAGGGCCTGGGCAAAGACCGCACCTTGCGGCGGGGCGGGCTGGTCGGGCCAGATCCGGTCGACGAGGTTGTCGGTGCGGATGAAGCCGTGGCTCTCGAGCTTCGCCTCGAGCCCGCGCAGTTGCTCGACCGAGAACAGCCACGGATCGATGCCGATCCTGCCGCCCTCGGGGAGCTTGGCGTCGATCCAGTCGGCGAGGCCGGTTTCGGGCCAGTCGACCGGGGTGAAGACATCGGCGACCTGCGCCTTCACCTGCACCCGGTAGCGCCCATCGACAAAGACGCCGGCCGCGTCGGTCAGCGCCACGCAGTAGCCCGCCGAGCCGGTGAAACCGGTGAGCCAGGCCAACCGGTCGTCGCGCGGGGCGACATATTCCCCCTGATGCGCATCGGCGCGCGGCACGACAAAGCCGTCGAGCCCCTCGCGGGCAAGCTCTTCGCGCAGGGCGGCAAGACGCGCCGGGCCCTGCTCCGGGCGGGCGGTTTCCTGAAAGGTCTGGAACATGGCTCGGCCTCCTTTTTCGCAGACCCTATCAGGCCTGCGTCCGGGTGCCAGCGGCAAGTGCGGGGCAGGGCGTGACAACGGGACACCTGTTCGAGGCGGCCCCGGAGCGCTAGAGTCGGGCCGCGCCGTGACCGGGGGACAGGGCGCGGAGACAGCTCATGTTCTCACCGTTCGATCTCGCTCACCTGCATCACGTTGCGCGGCACTACGTTGCCGCAGGCCTTGCCACGCGGCATGCCAACCGGCAGCGCCGGGCCGCGCGGTGGCAGCAGCTGCGCAAAGCGCTCGGCTGGCTGATGCCGCATCCCGCAGGCCCCGAAGGGCAGGCGGCTCACGGGTAGAATTCGCACCACGCGGTGTAGATCCAGCCCCGGAACTTGGCTTCGCGTCCGTTGAGCGCGCCGTTCTGCACGTAGCACCACTTGCCGTCGCAGGCGCGCAGATAGGCGGCGTCGCCATTGTGCAGGCTGCCGATCTGCGCGTAGCCCGAACCCGGGCCCGCGCGCAGCGCGAGAAAGCCGTCGCCATTGGGGTCGAGCCCGCTCACAAGGCAGCCGGTATCGGTGATGATCTCGCCCCGCGGCGGCACGATGTTCTGTGCCTGAAGCGAGGTCGCGCAGCTCAGGGCGAGCGCGAGGCCCGGGAATATCTTCATCGCAATGCACCTGTTTTCGAAAATCTCGGATGCAGCCTAACAGGCGGCACCCGCCTTCCCCAACGGTGCGATGTGACGGCCTCGGGTGCGCTGTCAGCTCGCGCGCTTGATGCCCATGAAACGGGCACGGGCGCGCGGATCGCTGTCGAAGAGCGCGGCGAGCTGCTCGGTCATGGCGCCGGCCAGCTGCTCGACATCGGTGATCGTCACCGCG
>NZ_JBYNAH010000138.1:0-11963 GCF_059781815.1 Salipiger sp.
GTGTCGAACACCGCGAGCGCCCCTAACGGCGCGGTCACCGGGCCGAGCGCCCGCCCGCCCGCCAACGCGGCCAGCGCCGGCGCGCCGACCGACCACGGTGGCGCGATGATCAGCACAGGCGCGCCGGGGCTTTGCGGCACCGGGCCAAGGGCCGCCGCCAGCGTGCCGCCGACCCCGACGAGGAGCAGAAGCGCGATGAGCGCAGCATCGAGACAAAGGCGGAAACGCATGACCATGGCCCGCATCTAGCAGCCCACTCCTTTCCATTCCCTTACCATCCGCCCAAATTTCCCGCAGCGCCCGTCACATTTTGTATACCGATGCATACCATTCTTTCCAAAGTTGCGAATCTGGGCTAAGGCGCGTCATGCTGCACGTGCAAAACGGAAAGGGACCTGCATGTCGAAGATCAAGGTAGACAACCCGATCGTCGAGATGGACGGCGACGAGATGACCCGCATCATCTGGGACTTCATCAAGAAAAAGCTGATCCTGCCCTATCTGGATCTCGACCTGCTCTATTACGATCTCGGCATCGAGAGCCGGGACGAGACCGACGACCAGATCACCATCGACGCCGCCGAGAAGACCAGGGAGATCGGCTGCGCGGTGAAATGCGCCACCATCACCCCCGACGAGGCGCGGGTCGAGGAATTCGGTCTCAAGAAGATGTGGAAATCGCCCAACGGCACGATCCGCAACATCCTTGGCGGCGTAGTGTTCCGCCAGCCGATCATCTGCCGCAACGTGCCGCGCCTGGTGCCCGGCTGGACCCGGCCCATCGTCATCGGCCGCCACGCCTTTGGCGACCAGTACAAGGCCACCGACTTCCACTTCCCCGGCGCCGGCAAGCTGACGATGAAATTCGTGGGCGAGGACGGCACGGTGATCGAGAAGGAGGTCTTCGATGCCCCCTCCGCCGGCGTCTACCAGGCGATGTACAACCTCGACGCCTCGATCATCGATTTCGCCCGTGCCTCGTTCAATTACGGGCTCTCGCTCGGCTGGCCGGTCTATCTCTCGACCAAGAACACCATCCTCAAGGCCTATGACGGCCGCTTCAAGGACCTGTTCCAGAAGGTCTTCGAGGAGGAGTTCGAGGAGCAGTTCAAGGCCAAGGGCATCTGGTACGAGCACCGGCTGATCGACGACATGGTGGCCTGCTGCATGAAGTGGAACGGCGGCTTCGTCTGGGCCTGCAAAAACTACGACGGCGACGTGCAGTCCGACACCGTGGCGCAGGGCTTCGGCTCGCTCGGCCTGATGACCTCGCAGCTGATGACGCCCGACGGCAAGATCGTCGAGGCCGAGGCGGCGCATGGCACGGTGACCCGCCACTACCGCCAGCATCAGGCCGGTCAGGCCACCTCGACCAACTCCATCGCCTCGATCTACGCCTGGACCGGCGGGCTAAAGCACCGCGCCAAGCTCGACGGCAACACCGCGCTGATGGCCTTTGCAACCACGCTCGAGAAGGTGGTGGTCGAAACGGTGGAATCGGGCTGGATGACCAAGGACCTGGCGCTGCTGGTGGGGCCGGACCAGAAATGGCTCACCACCATGGGCTTTCTCGAAAAGGTCGACGAGAACCTCAACAAGGCGCTCGGCACGCTCTGACCGCTTCTCCGGCACGCGGCATGGCCGGCCCCGTTCGGGGCCGGCTTTCGTTTGACCGGTGGCGGCCTGCGTGAGAGCCTGAAAGCGGTGTATTCCCAAGTTCAGGTCATTCTCATGCGATCGCTTTTTCTCTCTGGCGCCCTGGCGCTTCTGGCGACCCTGCCCGCCTCGCTCGCCCATGCCGACTGGACCCTGTCGCAGGGCAATGGCAGCGCCGCCATGTCGCAGCAGGCCGGCGCCACCAAGATCACCTTCTTCTGCACCCGTGCGCGCCCCGACCGGCTTCAGGTCTCGTTCGATCCGTGGCCGCAGCCGGCAGGCAACGCGATGCTGTGGATCACCCTGCCCGACGGGCGCAACGACCGGCAGCCGATGACCGTGATGGCCCGCGACCGCGCGCTGAGCGTCACGCTGGTGACCTCGTCTCTGGTGCTCGAGCACCTGCAGCAGGCGGCGTCGCTAGGCTTTGACATCGACAGTCGCGAGATCGCCCGAACCGATGCCAAGGGCACCGGCGCCTTCCGCCTCGCGGTCAAGGAACAGTGCCGGTTCTGAGCCTCTGCGACCGGTGCGGGCCGCCCGCGCGACAGCTTTCGCCCATGAAACGCGCGCCCGCCCCGCGGGCCTCCACGTGGCGCCACGGCCCATCTTGACCGCGCGCGAGCGGCGCGGCATGGCAGACCCATGCTGCTGCTCCAATCCCCCCCGCCCGACCGTCACACCTTCTGGGAAGACCTGCAGGCCATCCTCGTCGGCACCACCCTCGTGGCGCTGTCGATCCAGTTCCTGCGCGCCTCCGAGCTGTTCACCGGCCAGATCGCCGGCCTGTCCCTGGTGCTCTCCTATCCCAGCGGCCTACCCTTCGGCGCGATCTTCTTCCTGCTCAACCTGCCGTTCTACCTGCTGGCGATCAAACAGCTGGGCTGGCGCTTCACCATCAAGAGCTTCCTGTCGGTGGCGCTGATGTCGGCGATCGCCGAGGGCCTGCCGCTGGTGCTCACCATCAATCACCTGCACCCGGCGCTCGGGGCGACGCTGTCGGGGATGCTGGCGGGCGTCGGCCTGTTGATGCTGTTCCGGCACGGTGCCACGCTCGGTGGCGTCGGCATCGTGGCGCTCTGGGCGCAGGACACCAAGGGCATCAAGGCCGGCCACGTGCAGCTTGGCTTCGATCTCTGCGTGTTCCTGCTGGCGCTGTTCCTGTTCGACTGGGAGCGCGTGCTCTGGTCGCTTCTGGGCGCGCTGGTGCTCAACATCCTGATCACCGTGAACCATCGCCGCGACCGCTACATCGCGCGCTCCTGAGGCCTTACGGTCCGGGCAAGAGGCCGCCCCCGCGGGGAGACGGGAGCGGCCACGCGGTCAGCGCCCCTCGGCCAGAAGGCCGTCTTCGCGCGCTGCGACGATCTCTTCCGAGCCCAGAAGCCCGTCTCCGTCGCGGTCGAGATAGAGGAACGTGTCGATCGAGATCTCGGGCCAGACCGCCTGCACCTCGTCAAGCGTCAGCACGCCGTCGCCGTTCACATCCGCCGCTTCGGCGGCAAGGACGGGCGACGCGCCGGCAAGGGCGAGAACGATCAGGGACAGGCGGGGCATGGGCGGATCTCCGGTCGGGGGCAAGGGTTGAGTGCCCGCACCCTCGCTGCATCCGCCGCGCCCGGACAGCCCTCACCGCCCGGAGCCCGAAAACGCGCAGAGGCCCGCCGGAACCGCCCGGGCGGCCGCGCGGCGCTCCGCCACTGTGCCGCGACCAGCGCCTCGACGGCGCCACCCCGCCGAGCCGCAAGCGACTGTCCGCGCGTGAAAAAACGCGCCGGGCTGCCCCGACGCGTCATCATCTTGCAAAGGCCCGAAAGAGCCTGGGGCGTCGCTCAGAGCGAGGCCTGGTAGATCTTGTCGATATTGCTGCCGAGCAGCGCGTTGAAGTCGTCGTCCGACTGCTTCTTCGACAGGCCCTCGGCCAGCGCGCGGCTGAAGGAGGCGATCATCTTCGGCTGCTTGGCGAGCTTTTCGCAGGCCACGTCGGTCGAGTAGCCGCCCGAGAGCGCCACAACGCGGACCACGCGCGGGTGATCGGCAAGGGAGTCGTAGAGGCCGTCGATAGTCGGGATGGTCAGCTTCAGCATGACGTCATCGCCTTCCGGCAGCGTGTCGAGGTGCTTGGCGATCTCGGACTTGAGAATCTCCTCGGCCTCGGCCTTGGTGGGCGAGTTGATGTCGACCTCGGGCTCGATGATCGGCACCAGACCGGCGGCGACCACGGTCTTGCCAAGTTCGAACTGCTGGTCGACCACCGCCGCGATGCCCTCGGCATTGGCCTCGTGGATCACCGAACGCTCCTTGGTGCCGAAGATGCCGAAGCTCTCCTTGGCTTCCTTGAGCAGATCCTCGATGCCGGGCATCGGCTTCATCAGCTGAACGCCGTTTTCCTTGTCGGCGAGGCCCTTGTCGATCTTCAGGAACGGCACCACGCCGCGCTTTTCCCAGAGATACTGCGCGGTCGGAATGCCCTCGATCTCGGCGCGCATGGTGCGCTCGAAGAGGATCGCGCCCAGCACCTTGCCGTCGGTAAACTCCGGCGCGGTGATGATGCGGGTGCGCATCTTGTGGATCTCGCCATACATCTCGGCTTCGCCGTTGTACTCGTCTTCCTCGACGCCGTAGAGCTTGAGCGCCTTGGGGGTGGATCCGCCGGACTGATCGAGCGCGGCGATGAAGCCCTGCCCCGTCGCCATCTTCTGTTTCTGGTCTTCGAAAACGCTCATGAGGAACCCTCTCCCATGCTGAAAATGCCTGTTGCCAAAGGCATATCCCAAGGCATTTCAGATGGGTAGGCGTAAGAGACAGGTTTAACGCTAACGTTCGGCGCTAACGTCGCTCAACCTGCAGATGGATGCCGTCGCGGGCGCGCACGGTCAAAAACGCCACCGGTTCGGGTACGCTCTCCGGCAATGCGGTGAGCCTCAGGTCGCGCAGGATCAGCGACAGCATCAGCACGCCCTCGACCATGGCAAACCCCGCCCCGGTGCAGACCCGCGCCCCGGCAGAGAACGGCATATAGGCCTCGCGCGCGCAGCTGCGGCCATTCTCGGTGCCCCAGCGCGCCGGGTCGAACCCGTCTGGATTGTCCCAGAGCCTTGCGTGGCGATGCTGGTGCCACGGGCTCAGGACGATCTGCGCGCCCTTTGGCACGTCGCGCTCGCGGAAGCGCTCCGGGCAAGTTGTCTCGCGCACCATCATCGGCACCGGCGGATAGAGCCGCAGCGTCTCGCGAAACACATCGCGCGAGAGCCTGAGCCTGGCGATGTCGGAGAACTCGGGCGTGTCGCCCAGCAGCTGCGCCTCCTCGGCCAGCCGCTCCTGCCACTCGGGATGCGTCGCCACGAGGTAGAGCGCCCAGGCCAGCGCCGAGGCCGAGGTCTCGTGCCCGGCAAGGAAGAAGATCGCCACCTGGTCGACCATCTCCTCGGTCGAGAAGATCTCGCCGGTCTCGGGATCGGCGGTGGTCATGATCTTGGTGGCGAGATCGTCCGGCGCGGTGCCGGCCTCGATCTCGGCGCGGCGGCGCTCGCAGAGCGCGGTGATCAGCGCGCGGATGCGTTTCGCCGCCTGCTTGGTGTCGGCCCGGAAGAAGCGCGGCATCCAGCGCGGCAGCGGCAGGAAGGCGGCGAGGTTGAGGATCGGCTGGGTGCGTTGATAGGCGCGGAACTCGTGGAAGACCTGCGCCGCAAGCGCGTCCTCGATCGGGATCGAGAACAGCGTGCGGAAGATGATGTCAGCGGCGGCGTGGCTGGTCTGCTCCTCGATCTCCACCGTCTCTCCGGCCCGAGCGGTCAGACGCGCCAGCGCCGCCTGGCTCGCCGCCCACATGGCGGGATAGGTCTCGCGCAGGCGCCCGCCCTCGAAGGCCGGATCGATGATGCGCCGCTGGCGCTGCCACTGCGCGCCGTTGGTGAGAAAGACGGACTCGCCCAGCAGCGGCCGCAGCCCCTCGGAGATGCGCTCGGATTTGGGGAAGTCCAGCGGGCGCTCCTTCAGCACGGTGGTCACCAGGTTGGGCTGGTTGACGAGGTAGGAGCGGAAGAACGGCGTGCGGAACTCGGCCATCCACGCGCGGTAGAGCCGCTCGGGCTGGGCCGAGAGCAGGTCCTGCCGGAAGAGCCTGAGGTAACGCCATAGCGAGACCTTGTCGGGGCGGGAGGCGGGCTTCGGCGGGATCATGGCGCGGTCGAGGTGAATTTCGAGACCGGCACGTCGATGCGGCTGGCCGAGGGCGGGCGCGCGGCGTAGCGCGTGGCGAGGCTGAGCGGGCCGGCGGTGATCTGGAAGTAGTCGTAATCGCGCGGCGCGTCGAAGGCGCAGAGATACTGGAAATGCAGCCGGAAGAAGCGCCAGCGCAGCGCCTTCCAGCGCGCCGGGCTGAGCGCCCGGGTGAACTGGGCCGAGAACACCAGCGGCCAGCGTTTGTCCTCCGGCGCCACGCCCGAGACCGCGACCGGATCGCAGAGCGCGAAAGCGCAGCCGTCGCCGGGGGCGGTGACGTCGACCCAGGTGATCTCGTCCCGGGCCGAGAGGAAGGCGAGATCGGCGCGCAGCCGCCAGGCGTCGCGCAGGAAGGACACCATCGGCACCACCTGCCCGAGGCTGAGAAACGCCAGCCGCGGGCCTCGGGCCGGCACGCGCCCCTGCCGGATCAGGTCGGCGAGGATCGAGACTGCGAGATGCGCGCCCGAGCTGTGGCCGACCACCAGCACCTCGTCGACCTCGTCGCGCAGCGCGGCGGCGATGGCGTCGGTGAACTGCGCCATGCGGGCCTCGAGCTCGGGCGGGTTGGCGCCGCGATGCTGCGCCGAATAGGCGTAATCGTGCATCAGGTAATAGGCGAAGAGCTTGCCGTCCTTCGCCTTGAACCAGCGCAGCAGCCAGACCGCCGCCGCGATCCCCGCGATGCCCCCGCCGATATCGGCGAGGACGCCCAGCCAGGGGCGGAGGAGCCCCGCCGCCGAGACCAGCGCCCAGATCAGCAGCAGCGCCAGCCCGAGCTGGCCCAGCAACATGCCCACCGGGTAGAGGGCCGCGATCACCGGCCCCTTGCGCAGCCGCATCAGTCGCCGCAGCGCGCCGGTGGCGATGTATTCCCACGCGGTTCGGACAAGCTGGAGATAGGTGGCGGGGATGCTGTTCGACATGCTGCCGCGCACGATGTCGGACCAGACCAGCACCTCGACCTGCGCCGCGACCTCCGCACCATCGATCCGGGCCGCGACCTGCCAGCCGTAATGGCCCCCGCCCGCGCCCGGTTTCAGCGCGATCTCGTAGCCCGAGATCCGCGCCTGCTTGGCGCCTTCCTTGCGGTAGAGCTCGCGGTAGCGGCGCGGGTGGATGGGATCGTAGCCCGGGATGTAGAACACCCGGCGCCGCCTCACCTCCTGCGCCACCTGCGGCGCGCTTGCTGCCTGCGGGTCGTTGCCCATGATCCCTGCCCTCTTTTCGCGATCCTGTCGCTAACAGGCCGCGAGGGCAAGACTAAGGCCGGATCTTGGCCGCCTCAGCCCAGCTCCCCAAGCGCCGGGAAGGTCTCGAGCAGCCAGAACGAGAACGCCGAGAACGCGCCGGTGAGGAGCGCGAGGCCCACGGCGATGAGCAGCACGCCCATGACCTTCTCGATCAGCCCCATGTGGCGCTTGAGCCGGTTCATCACCCCCATGGCCCGGCTCAGGAACACCGCCGCCAGCAGGAACGGCAGGCCAAGCCCCGCGGCGTAGACCGCAAGCAGCGCCGTGCCGCGCGCCACCGAGCCCTCGGAGGCAGCCATCGACAGGATCGCGCCGAGCTGCGGCCCGATGCAGGGCGTCCAGCCGAAGGCGAAGGCAAGCCCGAGGATATAGGCGCCGAAGGCCGAGCCGCCGGCATCGCCGGTCTCGATCCGCGCCTCGCGGTCGAGGAAGGGAATGCGGAAGACGTGCAGGAAATGCAGGCCGAAGACGATCACCACGACGCCCGAGATCCGCGCCAGCAGGATCTGGTTCTGCAGGAAGAACATGCCCAGCCATGACGCGGTGAAGCCCAGCAGCACAAAGACCGTGCTCAGCCCCAGCACGAAGAACAGCGCGGCGGTGAAGGCGCGCAGCCGGGCGCGGCCACCGGCCTCCATCTCGGCGATCGAGACGCCGGACATGAAGGCGAGATAGGGCGGCACGATGGGCAGCACGCAGGGCGAGAGGAACGAGATGATCCCCGCGGCAAGCGCCACGAACATGGCCGGCAGAAGGCTGGCGTCGATGAGGTCGATTCCGAACATATGCCTTCGATAGAAGATAACCCGGCCCGCGTCACGCGGCGCAGGGTCACATCCCCGTAGGCGGGCTGAAACCTGGCCCCGCCGCAGCAACGGAAAACGGCCCCGGAGGATCTCCGGGGCCGTTCTTGTCATCCGTACTGCGGGTCAGGCTCAGCGCCCGATCGACCACCAGCCGCGGCGCTTGGGCTTGTCATCGGCTTCGGCCTCGCCGGCCTCGGCGGGCTCTGGCACCGGCTCGGGCTCGGGCTCGGGGGTCTCTTCCGAGACCTCCTCCGCCGCTTGCGCAGCGTCCTCGGCCAGTTCCGGCGCGGGCTCGGCGGCCTCGACCGGCGCGGGATCAGCGACCGGCTCGGCTTCGACCTCCGCCGCGACAGGCGCGGCCTCTTCGACCGGCGCGCTCGGCATCTCGGCCTCGGCGCTTTCTGCGACCTCTGCCTCGGGCTGGGCCTCGACTTCGGAGGCGCCTTCTGCCTCGGGCTCGGGCGCGGCCGTGTCCTCGACCGCGGGCGCGGGCGCCTCGACCACGGCGGCGCCGGTGGTCTCTTCGACGGGCGCATCTGTCGCCTCTACAGCGGGCGCGTCCTCGGAAGCGGCCTTTTCCGTCACGGCATCGGCCTTGGGCTTGCGCGAGCGCGACCGGCTGCGGGTCCGCTTGGGCTTGGCCGGTGTCTCGGCCTCCTCCGCCGCGGGCGCGGCCTCTTCGGTCACGGCCTCGCCGGCCTCCTCGGTGGTCGATGCGTCAGCGGCCTCGTCCTTGCCGGACTCGCCGTTGTCGTCATCACCGTTCTCGGAGCCGTTCTCGCCCTCGCCGTTCGACTTCTTCGAGCGCGAGCGACGGCGGCGGCGGCGGCGCTTCTTGGGCTTGCCCTCGTCATCGCCATTGTCGCCATTGCTCTCGGAGGAGGTGTCCGCCTCGGATCCGGTCGCACCGGTCTCCTCGGTCGTCTCGTCCTCGTCTTCCTCGGCGGCAGCATCCTCGTCGATCTGGTCCATCAGCGAGGTGTCGACCGAGACCACCGGCGCCACGACCTCGGGGACGTTGCGGGTGGCGGTCTTGAACTTCTCGAGGGTGAAATCGGGCGAGACGAGATGCAGGTCGCCTTCGATGCGCACGGCCATGCCGTAGCGTGCCTCGATCATCGCGACATGCTCGCGCTTCTGGTTCATCAGGTAGTTGGCGATGCCCACAGGCACCTTGACCAGAACCTCGCGCGAGCGGCGGCGGGTGCCCTCTTCCTCGATCTGGCGCAGGATGTTCAGCGCCATGTTGTCGTCGGAGCGGATCAGGCCGGTGCCGTGGCAGGCCGGGCACGGCTGCGTGGTGGCCTCGATCATACCGGGGCGCAGACGCTGTCGCGACATTTCGAGCAGACCGAAGCCCGAGATCCGGCCCACCTGGATGCGGGCGCGGTCGGTCTTGAGCTTGTCCTTGAGCTTCTTCTCGACGGCGGCGTTGTTCTTGCGCTCTTCCATGTCGATGAAGTCGATCACGATGAGACCGGCCAGGTCGCGCAGGCGCAGCTGGCGGGCCACCTCTTCGGCGGCCTCGAGGTTGGTCTTGAGCGCGGTCTCCTCGATCGAGCCTTCCTTGGTGGCGCGGCCGGAGTTGACGTCGATCGCCACCAGCGCCTCGGTGACGCCGATGACGATGTAGCCGCCGGACTTGAGCTGCACGGTCGGGTTGAACATCGAGCTCAGGTAGCTCTCGACCTGGTAGCGGGCGAAGAGCGGCATCGGGTCGGCGTAATGCTTCACGTTCTTGGCATGGGACGGCATGATCATTTTCATGAAGTCCTTGGCGATGCGGTAGCCGCGGTCGCCTTCCACGTGAACCTCGTCGATCTCGCGGTTGTAGAGGTCGCGGATCGAGCGCTTGATGAGGTCGCCTTCCTCGTAGATCTTGGCCGGCGCGACGCTCTGCAGCGTGAGGGCGCGGATCTGCTCCCACAGGCGCTGGAGATATTCGTAATCGCGCTTGATCTCGGTCTTGGTGCGCTTGGCGCCGGCGGTGCGGATGATCAGGCCCGCGCCCTTGGGCACGTCGATCTCGGCGGCGATCTGCTTGAGCTTGGAGCGGTCGGTGGCGTTGGTGATCTTGCGCGAGATGCCGCCGCCACGGGCGGTGTTGGGCATCAGCACGCAGTAGCGGCCGGCCAGCGACAGGTAGGTGGTGAGCGCCGCGCCCTTGTTGCCGCGCTCTTCCTTGACCACCTGCACCAGCATGATCTGGCGCACCTTGATGACTTCCTGGATCTTGTACTTGCGCGGCCGCGGCTTGCGCTTGGGACGGATCTCTTCCTCGGTGTCGTCGTCGGCGACGGATTCGATGCTGTCTTCGGAGCCGATGTGGTCGTCGCCCTCGTCGGACTCGTCCTCATCGTCAGCCGCGTCGTCGTCGCTGTCATCCGCGTCGTCATCGGAGGCGTCTTCCGACACGGCCTCTTCGACCTCTTCGACCGCCGGAGCGCCTGCGTCTTCTTCGGCGGCCTCGGCGACAGCCTCCTCGCCCGCTTGCGCAGGCTCCTCGGAGGTGGCTTCGGGCGCTGCGACGGTGTCTTCGGCCACTGTGTCGGTTGCCGCGTCGGGCGCCGCGTCAGTGACGTTTTCCGCCGGCGAGGTCGCTGCCGTCTCGTCCGTGTCTTCGGAGATCTCGTCCTCGCCGAGGTCGATGGTCTCCATGCCCTTGATCTCGGCGGGATCCGCCGTGGCGGTCTTGTCCTCCGAACGGGTCTTCTCGGCCCTGGAGGACGAGCGCGACCGCGAGCGCCGCGACCGCGAGCGCTTGGATTTGGGCTGGTCTTCCTCTTCCTCGGCCTCGGCGGCAAGCGCCGCCTCTTCTTCCATCAGGGCCTGACGGTCGGCGACCGGGATCTGGTAGTAATCGGGATGAATCTCGGAGAAGGCGAGGAAACCGTGGCGGTTTCCGCCGTAATCCACGAAGGCCGCCTGGAGCGAGGGCTCCACGCGCGTGACCTTTGCGAGATAGATGTTGCCGGCTAGCTGCCGCTTGTTCTCCGATTCAAAGTCGAATTCCTCGACCTTGTTTCCGTCGACCACCACGACGCGGGTTTCCTCCGCGTGGGTGGCGTCGATGAGCATTTTCTTTGCCATGTTGTCCGTCTGCACGGCGCATGCGCGCTCCTCCCTGGCGGGTGGAGACGGGTTGCGGCGTGGCTTGTCTGGGCGAGTTGCGGCGCGCAGGCACGGGAAGACAATCTGCCTTCGCCCAGGTGCCTCGTCTGCGTCGCACGCGTCATCGCGGTTCTTCTCCGACGCTCGTCCGCTTGTCGCGGTCCGGCGCCTGTTTGCGGCCCGTCGCCGATGAGCGGTCCGGGCGGTCTTCGGTTGGCCTTGCGGCCCGATCGGTCTGCGCCGGGTCCTTTGATGGGGACGCGCCGTCGCAGCGAAACTCTCTCGGCCTCGAACATACGGAGGCCTGACGTTCAGCATAAGGGATCGGCTGTGGAAAAGACAATATGGAATGTGAGCGCCGGCGCAGATGGATCGCCCGCAATGCAACCTCCCCGCCCCAGGACGCGTTGGGTCTGCGAGCGCCCCAATGGGGCAGGACTGCACAGACGCAAGCAAAGGAGCAGAAAATGATCAACAAATCCGCATCGGCGAACTGGAAGGGCGGCCTCAAGGACGGGACCGGCACGATCTCGACCGAATCCGGCGCGCTGGAGGAGGTCAATTACGGCTTCAACAAGCGCTTCAAGGGCGAACCCGGCTCGAACCCGGAGGAACTGATCGCCGCCGCCCATGCCAGCTGCTTCTCGATGGCGCTCAGCATGGTCCTCGGCGAGGCCGGCTTCACCGCCGACGACATCTCGACCAAGGCCGTGGTGTCGCTGGAGAAGAAGGAGGACGGTTTCGCGGTCACCAAGAGCCACCTGACGGTGACCGCCAAGGTGCCGGAGGCGAGTGCCGAGGATTTCGCCAAGGCGGCCGAGACCGCCAAGGCCAACTGCCCGATCTCGAAGCTGCTCGACGCCGAGATCACCATGGACGCGACGCTGGCGTGACCCTCAGGGCCGGAGGGGGC
>NZ_JBYNAH010000138.1:11973-13823 GCF_059781815.1 Salipiger sp.
CGCCGGGGCGCGCTTACCCCCGGGATATTTGTGGCCAGAAGAAACAGGGGGCGGAGCGCTTCTGGTTTCTTCTGGCCCTAAATATCCCCGCCGGAGGCATCCGAGGGTGCCGTCAGCCGAACGCCTTGAGGCGCTTGATGAGCGAAGAGGTGTCCCAGCGGCCACCGCCCATGCTCTGTACATCCTTGTAGAATTGATCGACCAGCGCGGTGACCGGCAGCGCGGCGCCGATCTCTTCGCCGGTGGCGAGGCAGATGGCGAGATCCTTGCGCATCCAGTCGACCGCGAAGCCGTGCTCGAAGTGATCGTCGAGCATCGTCTCGTAGCGGTTGACCATCTGCCACGAGCCCGCGGCGCCGCCGCCGATCACGTCGACCACGGCACGCCCGTCGATTCCGGCCTTCTCCGCGAAGGCCAGCCCCTCGGAGAGCCCCTGCACCAGTCCCGCGATGCAGATCTGGTTGACCATCTTGCATTTCTGCCCGGCGCCGCTGTCGCCGATGCGCTTGCAGAGCTTGGCATAGGCGTCGATCACCGGGGCGGCGCGGTCGTAATCCGCCTGGTCGCCGCCGCACATCACCACAAGCTGGCCGTTCTCGGCTCCCGCCTGGCCGCCGGACACCGGCGCGTCGACGAAGCCCGCGCCCTGCTCCTTGGCGATGGCGTAGAGTTCCTGCGTCACCATCGAGCTCACCGTGGTGTGATCGACGAAGAGCGCGCCGTCGCCCATGCCGGCAAAGGCGCCGTCCTCGCCGAGGCAGACCGAGCGCAGGTCGTCGTCGTTGCCGACGCAGGCCATCACGAACTCCGCGCCCGCCGCCGCCTCGCGCGGGGTGGCGGCCATCGCGCCGCCGTGCTCGGCCACCCATTTCTCCGCCTTGGCCGTGCTGCGGTTGTAGACCGTGACCTCGTGACCCGCCGCCACCATGTGGCCGGCCATCGGGTATCCCATCACCCCAAGACCCAGGAACGCGCATTTCGCCATGGGTAAACCTCCCGTTATCGCTGTGCTTTGCACTTTGTCGCCGCTGCCCCGCCCCTTGGCAAGGGGGCGGCGGCGCGCTAAGCCCCGGAAAACCGGACAGCAGGGGTTTTCCCAATGGCGACACTCTTTCGATGGCTCCTGAGATTTGCCTCGATGGCGATCATGCTGTCGGTGATCGTGGTGCTGCTGGTCTACTACCTCGCCTCGCGCTCGCTGCCCGAATACGACAAGGAGCTCGCCGTGACCGGCCTGGCGGGCGAGATCGAGATCGTGCGCGACAACGCGGCGGTGCCGCATATCTTCGCCGGGAGCGACGCGGACGCCTATTTCGGCCTCGGCTACGCCCATGCCCAGGACCGCATGTGGCAGATGGTGCTGATGCGGCGCACCGCGCAGGGCCGGCTTTCAGAGGTCTTCGGGCGGCGCACGCTCGACACCGACATCCTGATGCGCAGGCTCGATCTCTATACCGCCGCCACCCGCTCGGTCTCGGCGCAGGACGCGGCCACGACCGAGGCGCTGCGCGCCTATGCCGCCGGGGTCAATGCCCGCATCGCCGAGATCAACGACCAGAGCCTCGGGCGCGGGGCGCCGGAGTTCTTCCTGTTCAACGCCCCCGTTGCCCCCTGGCAGCCGGCGGATTCGCTGGCGGTCATCAAGCTGATGGCGCTGCAGCTCTCGGGCCAGTTCCGCGACGAGATCCTGCGCGCCCGCACCTCGCTGCTGCTGCCCGATCCCGACCGGCTGGCCGACATCCTGCCCGACATGCCCGGGCAAGGCACCGCCGCCCTGCCCGACTATGCCAGCCTGTTTCCGGGCGCTGACCTGCCGCGCTTCGCCGCCGCCAGCGAGTCCCCGCGCGATC
>NZ_JBYNAH010000374.1:0-2432 GCF_059781815.1 Salipiger sp.
GGGCTGAAGGCGACCGAGGCCGGCAAGCTGGTGCTGTTCGGCATCCGCCCCGACCGGCCCGAGACCGGCTATGGCTATCTCGAGCTCGATGGCGCCGGCGAGGGCACCGTCCCGCTCAAGCGCTTCGTCGAGAAGCCCGACGCGGCCACCGCGGCCGAGATGCTCGAGAGCGGCAGTTATCTGTGGAACGCCGGCATCTTCCTGTTTCGGGTCAAGGACATCCTCGCGGCCTTCGATACCTATGCCAGCCAGCTCGTCGCCCCGGTGACCGCGGCGGTGACCGAGGCGGAGGTCGATCTCGGCTTCCTGCGGCTCGCGCCGGAGCCGTGGTCGCGGGCCGAGGACATCTCGATCGACTATGCGGTGATGGAAAAGGCCGAGGGGCTCGAGGTGGTGCCCTTCGATGCCGGCTGGTCGGATCTCGGCGGCTGGGATGCGATCTGGCGCGAGGCCGGGCCGGACGAGAGCGGCAACGTGACCCACGGCGCGGCCACGGCGATCGACTGCAGGGATTCGCTGCTGCGCTCGGACAGCGAGACCGTCGAGGTGGTCGGCATCGGGCTCGACGACATGATCGCGGTGGCGATGAACGATGCGGTGCTGGTGGCCCCCAAGGACCGGGCGCAGGACGTCAAGCTGGCGGTCAACGCGCTCAAGGCCAAGGGCGCCAAGCAGGCGCTCGAGTTCCCCAAGGACCGCCGTCCCTGGGGCTGGTTCGAGAGCCTCGTGGTCGGCTCGCGCTTCCAGGTGAAGCGCATCGTGGTGCATCCCGGCGCATCGCTGTCGCTGCAGAGCCATTTCCACCGTTCCGAGCACTGGATCGTGGTCGAAGGCACCGCCAAGGTGACCTGCGACGACACCGTCAAGCTGGTGACCGAGAACGAGTCGATCTACATTCCGCTGGGTGCGGTGCACCGGATGGAGAACCCCGGCAAGGTGCCGATGGTGCTGATCGAGGTGCAGACCGGCTCTTACGTCGGTGAAGACGACATCGTGCGCTACGAGGATGTCTATTCCCGCGGCCAGGGGGCGAAGGGCTGAGCCCCCTTCCGTCTCGGACAACTGACTGAGGGACCAAGGAAAATGGCACCGAAATTCGGCACCAGCGGCCTGCGCGGCCTGGTGACAGAGCTGACGCCCGGGCTGGTCGCGGATCACGTGCGGGCGTTCATCGCGGCCTGCGACATCGGCGAGGGCCTCTGCCTCGGGCGCGACCTGCGCCCGTCCTCCCCGCGCATCGCGGCGGATATCGCGGCGGCGGCGCGGGCCGAGGGCATCCGCGTCATCGATTGCGGCGCGCTGCCGACGCCGGCGCTGGCGCTGGCGGCGCAGGAGGCGGGCGCCGGAGCGATCATGGTCACCGGCAGCCACATCCCCGCCGATCGCAACGGGCTGAAGTTCTACTCCCGCACCGGCGAGATCACCAAGACCGACGAGGGCGCGATCAACGGCGCGCTCGGTCGGGCTGCAGGGGCCGGGGAGGGCGCTCTGGCGCAGGACGACGGCGCTGCGGCGCGTTTCGTCGCGCGCTACATCAGCGCCTGCGGGGCAGAGGCTCTGCGGGGCCGCAGGATCGGTCTCTACGCCCATTCGGCGGTGGGGCGCGACGATCTTGCGGCGATCCTGGAAGGGCTGGGCGCCGAGGTGGTGGCGTATGGCCGCTCCGAGACCTTCATCCCGGTCGACACCGAGGCCGTCGATCCCGACACCCGCGCGCAGATCGCTGCGTGGGTAAAGGGGGACGGGCTCGACGCGCTGGTCTCGACCGATGGCGACAGCGACCGGCCGCTGCTGGCGGATGAGACCGGCACCATCGTGCCCGGTGACGTCATGGGCCAGATCACCGCCGAGATGCTGGGCGCCGAGACGGTGGTGACGCCGATCTCGTCGAACTCGGGCGTGCAGAAGAAGGCCTTCGGCGCGGTGCGGCTGACGCGGATCGGCTCGCCCTTCGTGATCGCCGGCATGGAGGCGGCCGGCGGCAAGGTGGTGGGCTACGAGGCCAATGGCGGCTTCCTGCTGGGCTTCGAGGCGCAGGGCCCGGCGGGGGCGCTGGCGCCGCTGCCGACCCGCGACTGCATGCTGCCGCTGATCATGACGCTGATCGCGGCGGCGGGGGGCGCGGTCTCGGAGCGGGTGGCGCAGGAGCCGCCGGTGGTGACGATGGCGGATCGTCTGCAGGAGGTGCCGCAGGAGCGCTCGCAGCCCTTTGTCGCCAGCCTCGCCGACAACGCCGAAGCCCGCGCGGCGTTCCTGGCGCAGCTCGGCGGCACCGAGGCGGGCACCGACCTGACCGACGGCGTGCGGATGACGCTGGCCGATGGCCGCATCGTGCACGTCCGCCCCTCGGGCAACGCGCCGGAACTGCGGCTCTATGTCGAGGCCAGCGACCGGGCCGGCGCCGAGGCGCTGATGCAGACCGGCCTCACCGC
>NZ_JBYNAH010000139.1:0-13657 GCF_059781815.1 Salipiger sp.
CCCGATTACGCCGGTCTCACCGTGGTGCCGGACATCTCGACCTCGCACGGCAACTTCTTCCTGCTGACCGCCAACGATCTCGCCGGCGGCACGGTCGAGAATGTCGATCCGGGCTTCGAGAAGCTGCAGGCGCTGAAGCCGAATATCCTGACCTTCTACACCCAGCACGCCCAGATGGCGCAGCTCTTTGCGCAAGGCGATGCGGCGATCACCAGCTGGACCTCGGACCGCGCGCAGGGCGCCATCGATGCCGGCGCGAACCTCGGCTGGACCATCCCCGAGGAAGGCGCCTACATCATCGACAGCACCATCGGCATCGCCAAGGGCACCAAGCACCTCGAGGCGGCGCAGCGCTACATCGACTACGCGCTCAGCGTGGAGGCGCAGGCCGCCAATGCCGAGAACACCTATCTCGCGCCGGTCAACAGCAAGGTCGAGCTGTCCGAGGCGGTCGCCGCGAAGCTGCCGGTGGGCGAGGGCGTGCTCGACGGGCTGAAGGCCGTCGACTGGGACTACGTGACCACCGTGCGCCCGGAATGGACCGAGCGCTGGAACCGCGAAGTGGCCGCCCAGTGAGGCCCACGGACGCAAGCGTTGCGGGGGGCATTTCCCCCCGCGGCACCCGCCCGGTGGCGATCGTCACCGGGGCGGCCCGCAGCCTCGGCCTCGACATCGCCAAGCGGCTGCACGCCGAGGGCTGGGCCGTCGCCCTTCTCGACCGCGACGGCGACACCGCGCGTGCCGAGGCAGAGGCGCTCGACCCGCGCGGCGAGAGCGCCATCGGCCTGACCCTCGACGTGCTGGAGGCCGAAGCCGTCGCGCCCGCCTTCGCGCGCGTGGCCGAGACGCTGGGGATGCCCGAGGCGCTGGTGAACAATGCCGGGGTCTATCCCGACCACGCCCTGCTCGACATGGACGTCTCGGACTGGGACGCGGTCATCGGCATCAACCTGCGCGGCACCTTCCTGTGCACGCAGGCCTTCGGCCGGATGCGGCGCGATGCCGAGCTGAGCGGTGGCGCCATCGTCAACTTCGCCTCCGCCGCGGCCTATTCCGCGCGGGTGGGCGTGTCGCATTACAGCGCCTCGAAGGCCGGCATCGTGATGTTCACCAAGTCCTGCGCGCAGGAGCTCGCGCCTCTGGGGATACGGGTCAACGCCGTGGCGCCCGGCCTCATCGAGGTGCGCGACGACCAGATCAGCGATGAATACCGCGCCGCCTATCTGTCGATGATCCCGCGCGGCCGCACCGGCCGGGCTCCCGACATCTCGGGCGTGGTGAGCTTTCTGCTCGGCCCCGACGCCGATTACGTGAACGGCGAATGCATTGCCATCGACGGCGGCTTTCTCGCGGGCCGGGCCCTGACCCGCGCCGGCACGCCCGTGAGCTGAGCCCCCCGCCCCGGTGCGCCGGGGCGGCGACAGAACTGGAGACCAGATGACCCACCCCGATCCCCTCGACGCCGAGATCGACGACGCCCGCATGTGGCGCGACCTCGAGGTCTTCGCCCGCTACGTCAAGCTCTCGGGCTCGCCGCAGGAGCGCGAGAGCTTTGCCCATCTCGAAGCCGAGATGGCCGCCGCCGGTTTCGAGACCACGCTGATCGAGCACGACGCCTATATCAGCCTCCCCGGCGCCGCCGCCCTCGCGCTCGAGGACGGCTCCGAGAGCTTCACCTGCATCACCCACAGCTTCGCGCGCGCCACCGGGCCGGAGGGGCTGGTGGCCGAGGCGGTGATCGTGGGCGCCCCCACGCAGGAGAATTTCGACGCCGTCGACCTGCGCGGCCGCATCGCGGTGATCGACGGTCTGGCCGCCTCCGACGCCACACGCCGCGCCAACCTCGCCGGGGCGGTGGGGCAGGTTCACGTGATGCCGCACGAACACCGGCACGAGATGTGCATCTCCAACATCTGGGGCAGCCCCGACGACAGCGACATGGCCACCCTGCCCCGCACCGCCGTGGTCACCGTGAACGACGCCGACGGCGCCCGGCTCAAGGCGCGGATCGCTGGCGGGCAGAGCCGGCTGCGGATCACCGCCGAGGTCGAGACCGGCTGGCGCAAGACCCCGATCCTGCAGGCCGACCTGATGCCCGAGGGCCGCCCCGACGCGCCCTTCATCCTGTTCTCGGGCCACCACGACACCTGGTACGAGGGCGTGATGGACAATGGCGGCGCCAACGCCACGATGTTGGAAACCTCCCGCCTCGTCGCCCGCCGCCGCGGCGAGATGCGGCGCGGGCTGCGGCTCTGCTTCTGGTCCGGGCACTCGCACGGGCGCTATTCCGGCTCGAGCTGGTATGCCGATGCGGCCTGGGCCGAGCTGTCGGAGCGCTGCCTTGTTCACGTCAACGTCGATTCCACCGGCGGGCGCGGCAACACCAGCCTCGCAGACATGCCGGTCTGCGCCGAACTGCACGGCTTCGGCAACGAGATCGTCTCCCGCCTCACCGGGCAGAGCCTCACCGGCCAGCGCCTGAGCCGCGCCGGCGACCAGTCGTTCTGGGGCATCGGCGTGCCGTCGATGTTCCTCACCGCGGGCGAACAGCCCGTCGCCGAGGGCACCGCCAATGTCGCCTCGGGCTTCATGGGAAGCGCCGGCCCCGCCCGCAAGGGCGCGGGCTTCGGCTGGTGGTGGCACACGCCCGGCGACACGCTCGACAAGATCGATGCCGAGATCCTGCGCCGCGACACCGCGATCTATGTGCAGACGGTCCACCGCCTGCTCATCGCCAAGACCATCCCCGCCGACCATGCCGCCTGGGCCCGCGCCATGCAGGACGCCCTCGCCCCGCTCGAGACGGCGCCGGTGCTGGCCGAGCTCCGCCTTGCGCGCTGCCGCGCCCTGCTCGACCGCATCGCAGCCGCGGCCCGCCCGCTGCGTGACCTCGCGCTGCGCGACCTCTCGCACCTGCTCGTGCCGATCGACTACACCTCGGGCGACCGCTTCCGGCCCGACCCCGCGCTGATCGCGCAGGCCTACCCGATCCTCGCCCCCCTGCGCGCGGCGGTCGCCGCCGCCGAGGAAGGCCGTGAGCACCGCCACCACCTCGTCGCGGCGCGGCGCAGCGCCAACCGGCTGACCGAGACCCTCGCGCGGGCCGCGCGCCTGCTCGAAGACGCCGCCACCACTGAGGAGGCCGCTCATGTCGCATGATCCCGTGCTGATCTGGGGCGCCGGTGCCATCGGCGGCACCATCGGCGCCTATCTCGCCCGCGCCGGCCTTCCGGTGACCTTCGTCGACACCGTCGAGACGCATGTCGAGATGATCCGCAATCGCGGTCTCGCCATCACCGGCCCGGTCGACAGCTTCACCGTGAAGGCGCCCGCCTACACCCCGGCCCAGCTCGAGGGGCGCTGGTCGCGCATCCTGCTTTGCGTCAAAACCCCGCAGACCGACGCCGCCGTCGCGGCGCTGCGCCCCCACCTCGGCGAGGACGGCTACGTCGCCTCGTTCCAGAACGGGCTTTGCGAGCCGCGCATCGCCGAGAGCGTCGGCGCCGGGCGCGTCATGGGCGCCTTCATCAACTTCGGCGCCGACTGGATCGGCCCGGGCGAGATCCTCTACGGCAACCGTGGCGCCGTGGTGGTGGGCGAGACCTCTGGTCAAATGACCCCGCGGCTCGAGCAACTGCACGACGCCATGCGGATCTTCGAGCCCGACGCGATCAAGACCGACCGGATCTTTGCCCATCTCTGGGGCAAGCTCGCCTATCTCACGCTGCTCTACGCGCAGGCGCTTGGCGAAAAGGGCATCGGCGACTGCATCGCCCGGCCCGAGCTGCGCAGGCTCTGGGACCAGATCCTCGGCGAGGCCAACGCGGTCGCCGCCGCCGAGGGCGTCGCGCCCATCGGCTTTGACGGCTTCGACCCGATGGCCTTCGCCGCCGGGGGCGACCCGGCCCGGCGCGATCTCTCGATCGCGCGCATGGTGCGTTTCAACCGCGCCTCGGCGAAGACCCATTCCGGCATCTGGCGCGACCTCGCGATCCGCAAGCGCCCGACCGAGGTGGCGTTCCAGATCGGCCAGATCTCCGAGATCGGCAAACGCCACGGCATTCCGACACCGCGTGTCGACCGGCTTGTCGCTTTGATCCGCGAAATCGAGACCGGTGCCAGATCGATTGACGATGCCAACCTGCTCGAGCTTGCGGCCTGACGCGGGATGGGCAGAGTGGACATCATGAAGACCGACGATCCCCTTCGCCCGGCCAGCGGCAGCGTCAAGTCGGCGCTGCGCATTCTCGACCTGCTCGAATTGCTGGGCACGGAGGTCCGTGCCTGGCGTCTGACCGAGATCGCGACAGAGCTCGACATTCCCAAGAGCAGCTGCCTCATGCTTCTGCAGACGCTGGCGCAGCGCGGCTATGTCGAGAAGTCGCAGGACAATTTCTGGAGCATGCGTTCGGCGCTGCTCGACCAGAGTGGCTGGGTCGGCGGGCGGACCGGCCTCCTCCGCCAAATCGCCCTGCCCGAGCTGAAGGCGCTGTCGAACCGGATCGCGCAGACCGCCGTGCTTGGCGTCCTGACCGCGAAACCGGAAGTGAAGGTCATCGACACGGTGCAGAGCACCGCCGATATCCGCTACGAGATCCCGCTCGGCACCCGCTTTCCGGTGTTCTGCTCGGCCATGGGGCGCTGCTTCCTCGCCTTCGGACCGCCGGACTTCGCGGAAAGCTACCTCGCCGCGAACCCCAGGCTTCCGAAATTCACCCGCTACACCGTCAACGAGCCCGAAACGCTGCGCAACCTGATCGCCGAGATCCGCCGCCAGCGCCACGCCATCAATATCGAGGAACACGTGATCGGCGCGGCCTCGGTCGCGGCCCCGATCCTCGACCGCGACGGCACCATCGTCGCGGCACTCAACGTCGGCTGCGTGACCCCGAGCTATTTCGAGAACCAGACCCGAATTAACAAGGCCGTGCACGAGACCGGTCTGCGCATCTCTGCCCTCCTCCAGACCGCCTGACCGAAAGACACCACGATGACCGAAACGCCCGGCTTCCCGGAAAGCCTCGCCTCCGCGCGGGAAGAGATGATCGCCCTGCTCGGCGAACTGGTGAACATCGACAGCCCCTCGCGCGACATCGCCGGCGTCGATGCGGTGCGCGACAGGATCGCCGTCTTCTTCGAAAGTGAGCCGCAGATCCGGCTCAGCCGTCTGGCCGTCCCCGGCCACGCCGACGCGCTGCTGGCCGAGTACCTGCCGCAGAGCAACGCCGCGCCGGGCCTGCTGATGGGGCACATGGACACGGTCTTTGCGCGCGGCGAAGCCGCGGTGCGGCCCTTCCGGATCGAGGGTGGCCGCGCCCACGGGCCCGGCGTCGCCGACATGAAGGCGGGGCTGGTGATGAACGCCTTCGTGCTGCGCGAACTGGCACGGTCGGGCGCGCCGGTTCCGCTCCGGGCGCTATTCACCGTCGACGAGGAGATTGGCTCGAACGGCTCGGCCCCTGTTATCCGCGAGGTCGCCGCGACCTCGACCTTCGTGCTCAACTCCGAGCCGGGCCGGGTCAGCGGCAATGTGGTCGACGGACGCCGTGGTGGCGCGTTCTACAGCGCCAAGATAGCCGGGCGCGCGGCCCATGCCGGGCTCAACCCCGCCGATGGGCGCAGCGCCATCGTCGAACTGGCCCAGAAGATCCTCGCCTGGACCGCGCTCACCAATCCGGAGACCGGGATTTCGGTCAGCGTCGGCATCGTCTCCGGCGGACAGGCCATCAACATGGTCGCCCCCGAGGCCGAGGCCCGGATCGACCTCCGCTTCGCCACGGTCGAAAGCGGTGAGCAGGCCGAAGCGGAGATACGGCGGATCGCCGAAACCCCTTTCACGCCCGATGTCGAGGGCGGTCTGGACCGCCTTGGCAAGTTCCTCCCGATGACGGGCGACGCGGCGCTGACCCGCGACTACATCGCCGCCGCGGCAGAGGCCGGGCTGGACCTCGAGGCCGAGTTCACCCCCTCCTGCTCCGACGCCGGCCTGACCAGCAGCATGGGCATCCCGACGCTTTGCGCCTGCGGCCCGGTGGGCGGCGGCGTGCATTCCGAGCGCGAGTATCTGGAGCTCGACACGCTGGTTCCGCGCGCCATCGCCGCGGCACGGCTGATCCTTGCTCGGGCCGGCGCACACGCCTGAACCGCGGCGCGGCATCCCCACCCATGCAGAGACGCCCCCGGATCTGCGCCGCGGGACACCTGCCGCCAGATCAGCCCGTCGGGTCCGGCGCCATCATGCGCATCCGACGCCGCCGGAGCCAGAGCGACAGCGCCCCGACACAGAACGTCGCCACGATCAGGGTGAAGGCCGCGGCGGCAATCGCCGGGTTCAGGTTGTCGCGCATCTGGGTGAACATCTCGCGCGAGATCGTGCGCTGGCTCGGACCGGCAAGGAACAGGATCAGCACCACCTCGTCGAGCGAGGTCGCGAAGGCGAAGACGCCGCCGGTCAGGATCCCCGGCATCGCCATCGGCAGCGTCACCAGCCGGAACACGGTGTGGCGCCTTGCGCCCAGCGAGGCCGCGGCCAGTTCGACGCTGCGGTCGATCCCCGCCAGCGCGCCGGAGACGCTGAGCAGCACGAAGGGGATCGAGATCACCGTGTGGCTCACGATCACCCCGGTATAGCTGCTCGAGAGGCCGAGCCGGCTGAACACCAGCTGCATGCCCACGCCCAGCACCACCGTCGGCACCGCCACGGGCAGCAGGAAGGCCGTCCGCGCCAGCGAGGCAGGCAGGCCGAAGCGATCGCGCAGGCCGAGCGCCGCCAGCGTGCCAAGGATACTGGCCAGCAGCGCCGTGGCGCCGCCGATCAGCAGGCTGTTCATGATCGCGACGCGCCACGCCGGCTCCTCGATCAGGACCCGGAACCAGCGCAGAGAAACGCCGTCGAGAGGATAAGTGAGGAAAGCCCCGCCGTTGAAGGCCAGCGGCAGGATGACGATCTGCGGCCCCATCAGGAAGAGGACGGCAATGGCTCCGAAGACGAACTTGATCGGTTTCATGATCAGACCCCCGCGATCTTGCTGCCAGACAGGCGCTGGTAGACGATGTTGAGCACCAGCGTGGAGACCAGCAGGAGCACGCCAAGCGCCGCCGCCATCGCCCAGTTCGCCTGCTGGATCGCGTAGAAGGCGACGAGGAACGAGACGAACTGGTCCTTCGCCCCGCCCAGAAGCGCCGGCAGGATGTAGAAGCCGAGCGAGCTCATGAAGACCAGCAGCGCGCCGGCCCCGATGCCCGGCATCGCCAAGGGCAGCATCACGTGCAGAAAGGCCGGCAGCGGGCGCGCGCCGAGCGACGCGGCGGCCAGCATGAGCCGGTCGGGCATGGCGATGATCACGCTGAAGATCGACAGCACCATGAAAGGGAGCATTACGTGGGTCATCGCGACGATGACGCCGGTGCGGGTGAACAGCAGCGGCATCGCCTCCTTGGTCAGCCCCACCGCCATCATCAGGTCGGTGAGCACGCCATTGTTCTGCATAACGATGAACCACGCGGTGCAACGGACCAGGATCGAGGTCCACATCGGGATGAAGACGCAGGCCAGCAGGAAGGTCCGCCAGCCGCCCGAAACCGAAGCCGCAAGCATCGCGTAGGGCAGCCCGATCACGATGCAGAGCCCGGTGACGATGGCCGAGACCCCAAAGGTGCGCAGCAGCGTCGGCAGGTGGATGGCCTGCTCGGGCGGCAGCGGGCTCAGCCCGTCGGCATCCTTCTGAAGGTCGACCGAGGCCAGCAGGAAGCGCCCGGTATAGCGCGGCATCGCCGAGGCGATCACGCTCCAGTAGTCCGGGTCGGCCCATTTCTTGTGAACCTTGAGCAGGTCGACCTCGCCCTCGGCGCGGTCGACCGCCTTCTGGGTGCGGGCAAAGAGCGAGCGGAAGCCGGATTTCTGGCTGTTGAGCCGGCGCACCGCGTTGCCGACGGTCGCCTGCTCGCTGCTGCGCAGATCCGCCACAAGCGCCTGCTGCATCTCGGGCGTCGCGGCCCCGCCATCCCAATCGGCCATCGCGACATGCAGGCGGGGAAAGGCATCGGCCACCGCCGGATCGGAGACCGATTTCATGAACATGCTGGCCAGCGGCCAGAGAAAGAACAGCAGCAGGAACAGCGCCAGCGGCGCAACAAGCGCGGCCGCGCCAAGGGCTTTCTTGCGGGCGGCGCTCATTCCGGCACCACCCAGGCATCGGTGGGGGCGAAGGTCGCGGTGACGTCCATGCCGGGCACGAGGTGATCGTCGCGCCGACCGGCGCGCACGATGGTCCCGTCCTCGAGCACGATGCGCAGGTGGTCTCCCATGTAGACCCGGTCGGCAATGCGGGAGCGGAAGGCGTTGGGCCCGCCCTCTTGCTGCGACAGCGCGACCCGCTCGGGGCGCAGGCACAGGGCAACGCGGGCGCCATCCGCGAGCGTCTGGCCCACGGCAACCTCGCGCCCATCGTCGAGCCGCACGGTCGAGCCGCCCGGCGCACCGTCACTCACCTTGCCCTGCAACACGTTGGTTTCGCCCACGAACTCCGCCACGAAGCGGGTGGCGGGCCGGTCATAGACCTCGTCGGGCGTGGCGATCTGCTCGATCTTCCCCTTGTTGAACACCGCGATCCGGTCCGACATGGTGAGCGCCTCGCTCTGGTCGTGGGTGACGAACACTACCGTCAGGTTGAGGCGCTTGTGCAGGTCGCGGATGTCGAGCTGCATCTGCTCGCGCAGGCGCTTGTCGAGCGCGCCGAGCGGCTCGTCCATCAGCACCACGCGCGGCTCGAAGACCAGCGCCCGCGCCAGCGCCACGCGCTGCTGCTGCCCGCCCGAAAGCTGGCCGGGGCGTTTCTCCGCATGCGGGCCAAGCTCGACCATGTCGAGGGCGCGGCCCACCTTCTCGTTGATCTCGCTCCGTCCCATGCCGCGCATGCGCAGCGGGAAGGCGATGTTCTGCGCAACCGTCATGTGCGGAAACAGCGCGTAGTTCTGAAACACGACGCCCATGTCCCGCTTGTAGGGCGGCTGGTCGTCGATCTGGTAACCGTTGAGCCAGATGCCGCCCTCGGTGGGCTGCTCGAACCCCGCGATCATCGTGAGCAGCGTGGTCTTGCCCGAACCCGACGGCCCCAGCAGGCTGACGAACTCACCGGGATAGATGTCGAGAAACAGCGACTCGATGACCTTCACGTGGCCGAAGGATTTGGAGATGCGGTCGCATCGGATGTAGGGGTTTGCGCTTTGCATGAGACTTGGCGGTCCTCTGGTCGTCCGGACAGGGCAACGGACCGGAGAGGACATGCCTCTCCGGTCACACCCCGAGCCACTATGGCTGCGTCTGGGTCAGCTGCGCGTCACTGCGCGAGCCAGGCGTTGAAGCGCTTGTTCAGCTCTTCGCCATTGTCGATCCAGAAATCCGCGTCGATCGGAACCGCGTTGGCGATGTTCTCGGGCGAGGTCAGAAGCTTGGCCGAAGCCTCCTCGGGCACCATCGACATCGCCTTCTCGTTCGGCACGCCGTAGGGGAGCTTTTGCGGATATTCCGCCATCCGGTCGGGATCGATCAGATGAGCAACCAGCTTCATCGCCTCTTCCTCGTGCTCGGTGCCCTTCAGGACAACCCAGTAATCCGAGGCATAGAGCGCCTGGTTGAAGGTCAGCTCGAAGTTCTTGCCCTCGCTCTCGGCATAGAGGCGCAGGCTGCCGTCATAGGCCGAGGTCAGCGCGACCTGGTTGGCCGACAGCATCTGCAGCACCTGCGAGCCCGAGCTCCACCACAGCAGGTCCGACTTGATCTCGTCGAGCTTGGCGAAGGCACGGTCGACACCCTCCGGGGTGGACAGCATGTCATAGATCTCGTCGCCCGGCACGCCATCGGCCAGCAGCGCGATCTCCATCGTGCCCTTGGCAGATTTGCGCAGCGCGCGCTTGCCCGGCCAGGTCTCGAGATCCCAGAACGCGGACCAGTCGGTCGGCGCTTCGCTCACCGCGTCGGCATCATAGGCCAGCGCGAAGGACCAGGTGATCACGCCCGCGCCGCAATCGGTGGCGGTGCCGGGGAAGAAATCGTCGTAGCCGCCGAGCGTGTCCCAGTCGAGCGGCACGTAGATGTCGTCGAGGCAGCCGAGCTCCATCTCGTCGGCCTCGACCTGGATCACGTCCCAGTTGACGTTGCCGGTCTCGACCTTCGACTTGAGGATGCCGTAGCCGCCGCCCCAGCTGTCCTGCTGCAGGGGAATGCCGGTGTCTTCGGTGAAGGTCTCGAAGAACACCTCGCTCTGGACCTCCTGGCCGGGTCCGCCCCAGCCGACGACGGTGAGCGCTTCGGCGGCGAAAGCGGCCGGCGCCGCGAGCCCGAGCACGGAGGCCAGTGCGGCCGAGCGGGTGAAAAGCTTAGTATTGGAGGTCATGTTATCCCTATTGGTTTGTTTTCTTTTCTGATTTTCTGCCCTTCCCCCTCCTCCGGAAGGACAGGCCGCGCGCCCCGGAGGGCGCGCCGCCATGTCTCATGCGACTTGCGACAGCTCCTCCAGCGTCGCATCCAGTGCCGACCGAAGACGCGCCAGCAGGTCATCAACCTGCGCGGCGGTGATGATCAGCGGCGGGCAGAAGCAGAGCGCATCCTTGGCCCCGCGCGAGATCACGCCGCGCTCCTGCAGCTTCTCCTGCGCCAGCGCGCCAAGCGCACCGGGGGTCTCGAGCGCGGTTTTGCTGTCCTTGTCGGTGACGAGCTCCATCGCCGCGATCAGGCCGACGCCGCGCACCTCGCCGACGAGCGGATGGTCCGCCATCGCCTTGAGACCGTCGAGCAACCGCGCCCCGACGTCGCTCGCGTTCGCCACAAGGCCGCGCTCTTCGATGATCTTGATGTTCTCCAGCGCCACCGCGGCGCAGACCGGATGGCCGCCGCCGGTGTAGCCGTGGCCGAGCACGCCGTTGCGGGCGCTCTCGTCGGCGATCGGGCCGAACACTTCCTCGGTCATCATCAGCGCCGAGATCGGCTGATAGGACGACGAGAGCTGCTTCGACATCACGAGGATGTCCGGCGTGATCCCGAAGGTCTCGCAGGCGAACATCTTGCCGGTGCGCCCGAACCCGGTGATGACCTCGTCGGCGATCAACAGGATGTCGTATTTCTTCAGGATCGCCTGCACCTTCTGCCAGTAGCCCTCGGGCGGCACGACCACGCCGCCGGCGCCCATGACCGGCTCGCCGATCATCGCGCAGATGGTGTCGGGGTCTTCTGCGAGGATCTTCTCCTCGAGCTCGGCGGCCAGCCGGTCGGCAAAGGCGGCCTCGCTCTCGCCCGGAAGGGCCTCGCTGTAGTGGTGCGGAGCGGTCAGCCGGATCATGTCGGGCACGATCAGGTCGAAGGACTGGTGGTTGATCGGCAGGCCGGTCAGCGACGACGCCGCGATGGTGATGCCGTGGTAGCCCCGGTGGCGCGAGATGATCTTCTTTTTCTCCGGCTTGCCCATGGCGTTGGCCCGGTACCAGAGCAGCTTGAGCGCGGTGTCGTTGGCCTCGGAGCCCGAATTGGTGAAGAACACCTTGCTGAACTGCGACGGCGCGATCTGGATCAGCTTTTCCGCCAGATCGACCTGCGGCCCATGCGAGCGGGCGCCGAAATTGTGCATGTAGGGCAGCGTCTTCATCTGCGCATAGGCGACATCCGCGAGGCGCTCTTCCGAGAAGCCGAGCGCCACCGACCACAGCCCGGCCATCGCCTCGATATAGCGGTTGCCGTCGTTGTCCTCGACATAGATGCCGTCGCCCTTGGTGATCACCAGCGGGCCGGTTTCCTGCAGTTTGCGCGCGTTGGTATAGGGATGCAGCACATGCGCGGCATCGCGGGCTTCGATCGAGTTGGGCGCGCTCAGCGTGCTCATATCCTGCATAAAAAGTAATCCCTCTTGTTCGCAAAACACTGTAAAAACAGTCAGTTCTGCGTTGGCCTGGTGCCAGCCGTCGTTTCGGTATTCGCAAATGCTATGCCCGCCTACATGTTTCAGGGAAGAGCCAGTTGACAGCGAATGAAGGGGGCCACTGAGGCATGTACGGGTTGTTGCCGATCGCCAGTGTCGAGTTGCGCCGCAACAGCAAGGAGCCGCTGAAGAACCAGCTTTTCAGCCGGCTCAAGCGCCTCATCCTCGACGGGCGCATCGCCGAAGGCGTGGCGCTGCCCTCGACCCGCGCGCTGGCCGAGGAGCTCTCAGTGTCGCGCAACACCGTGTGCTGGGCCTATGAGCGCCTCACCTTCGAGGGCTATATCAGCTCGCGGCCCGGGGCGGTGAGCCGCGTGGCCCCGGTCACCGGCCAGGCGGCGGCGCCCGCTGCAGAGCCCGCGCGCACGACCTGTTCGGAGAGCCTGCACCGCGAGACCGGCCTCGCGCCCGGCACCGACCTGCGGCGCGGCAGCGATCTGGTGAAGACGCAGGTCGGCGCCAGCGTCCGGATGCAGGCGCCGGGGTTTCGCCCCTTCTACCCCGATGTCAGCGAATTTCCCTTCACCCTCTGGCAACGATTGATTGCCCGCCGCTTCCAGCTCTGGGACGAGCCGCATTTCGGCTACGGCAATTATTGCGGCTATGAGCCCCTGCGGCAGGTGATCTCGGACTACCTGCGCGCCAACCGCTCGGTGACCTGCACCCCCGGGCAGGTGATCGTGACCAACGGCTCGCAGGGTGCGCTCGATCTCATCGCCCGCGCCCTGCTGCGCCCCGGCGACAAAGTGTGGTGCGAAGAGCCCGGCTACAGCGGCGCGCTCGGCAATTTCATCGCCGCCGGCGCCCATGCCGAGCCGCTGCACGTGAGCCCCGGGGGCAAGTGGCAGCTCGACACGCCGCCCCCCGGCCCGCTCAAGCTCATCTACGTGACCCCCTCCTGCCAGCAGCCGCTCTGCACCATCATGCAAGAAGATGCGCGGCGGCAGCTCGTGGACATCGCCGAAGAGCGCGGCGCGTGGATCGTCGAGGACGATTTCGACAACGAGTTCCGCCCGCCCTCGCGCTTCGTGCGCTCGGTGCAGGGCATCGACCGGCGCGACCGCACGATCTATATCGGCACCTTCACCAAGACCATGTTCCCGGCGCTGCGCCTCGGCTTCATGGTGGTGCCAGAGCCGCTGGTCGAAACCCTGAAGCAATTGGTGTTCATCTCGGGGCATTTCCCCAGCCTGCCCTTGCAAGCCGCCCTCTTTGATTTCATCGAGCAGGGGCATTTCTCGCATCACATCAAGCGGATGCGCCGGATCTACGCGCAGCGCCGCGCCATCGTCGCGGCCGAGATCGAGAAGACCCTGTCGGACTGGCTGACCCCGATGCCGGGCACGGTGGGCATGCAGATGCCGGTCTGGCTGCCGCCCGATTGCGACGACCAGATCCTTGTCAAGCTCGCCTACGAGCGGGAGAACCTCGCGCTCATGCCCCTGTCGGTGCAGTATCACCACGGCGCGCCGGTCTCGGGGCTGGTGCTGGGCTACGGCTGCATGAACGAGCGCAAGCTTCGGACCGCCCTGCGCAAACTGCGCAGCACGCTGGAACGGAATGTCCCGCTGAGGGGGGGCGTGCGTCCGCACGCCTGACCGCCTCGAGCGCAAGGCCGGCCTGCGACCCGCCCCTACCCGAGGCCGCCCTGCCCGACGACCTGACCTCACAAGACCGCGTGGCGCGCC
>NZ_JBYNAH010000140.1:0-13597 GCF_059781815.1 Salipiger sp.
CGGCGCATGGCCGAGACCGCGACCCAGGCCAAGCTCCTGCGCGGGCTGGCCGAGGCCTTCGGGCTCGACGGCCCGCCTCAGCGTATCGAGGTCTACGACAACTCGCACATCATGGGCACCAACGCCGTGGGCGGGATGATCGTGGCGGGGCCGGACGGGTTCATGAAGAACCAGTACCGCAAGTACAACATCAAGGGCGAAGAGCTCGTCCCCGGCGACGATTTCGGCATGATGAAGGAGGTGCTGACGCGCCGCTTCACCCGTCTGCTGCGGGATGACCCGGACCGCGAGAAGGGGCTGTGGCCCGACCTTCTGCTGATTGACGGCGGCGCCGGGCAGGTCTCGGCGGTGGCCGAGATCATGCGCGAGTTCGGGGTCGAGGACGTGCCGATGGTGGGCGTGGCCAAGGGCATCGACCGCGATGCCGGCAAGGAAGAGTTCCACCGCGTGGGCCAGCGCCCCTTTGCGCTGCGCCACAACGATCCGGTGCTCTACTTCGTGCAGCGCCTGCGCGACGAGGCCCACCGCTTTGCCATCGGCACCCACCGCGCGAAGCGCGCCAAGAGCCAGATGGCGAACCCGCTCGACGAGGTGCCAGGCGTGGGCGCGGCGCGCAAGCGCGCGCTCTTGGCGCATTTCGGCTCCGCCAAGGCCGTGAGCCGCGCCAACCTCGCCGATCTCAAGGCGGTGGATGGCGTCAGCGCGGCGCTGGCGGAGCGAATCTACGCCTTCTTCCACGAGAAGGGTTGAGCGTCCCCGCGCCTGCGCTGCCCGATTTGCTGCGCCGCGCACTGGACCTCGCCTGCGCCCGGCCCTAGGTTGGCGGCGCAATTTGAAGGGGGCAGGCGCATGGCAGTCGGCAAGAACATCCGGACCTATTTCCAGGGCACCTGGCACGATGGCGACGTCTCGGTGATGCGCGCCGCCGATCACGGCTCGTGGCTCGGCAGCACGGTGTTCGACGGGGCGCGCTTCGTCAACGGGCTGGCGCCGGATCTCTGGGCCCATTGCGCCCGGGTGAACCGCTCGGCCGAGGCGCTGATGCTGCGCCCCACAGTCAGCACCGAGGAGATGGTGCAGATCGTCTGGGAAGGGCTCGGCGCCTATGCCGAGGGCGCGGCGGTCTATATCCGCCCGATGTACTGGGGCATCGGCGGCGACAAGACCGCCATCGTGCCCTCGGGCGATCAGACGGGCTTTGCCATCTGCCTCGAAGAGATCCCGATGGCCCCAGAAACCGCCAACACCACGCTCGGCCGCACCCGCTTCCGCCGCCCGGTGATGGAGGATGCGGTGGTCAACGCCAAGGCAGGCTGCCTCTATCCCAACAATGCCCGGATGCTGGCCGAGGTCCATGCCCGCGGCTTCGGCAACGCGCTGGTGGCCGACGCGATGGGCAACGTCGCCGAGAGCGCCACCGCCAATGTCTTCATGGTCAAGGATGGCGTCACCTTTACCCCGATCGCCAACGGCACCTTCCTGTCGGGCATCACCCGGGCCCGGCATATCTCCAACATGCGCGCCGACAGCATGGAAGTGCATGAGGCAGTGCTGAGCTTTGCCGATTTCGAGGCTGCCGACGAGGTCTTCCTGTCGGGCAACATGAACAAGGTCACCCCGGTGACGGCGTTCGAGGATGTCTCGTATCAGGTCGGCCCGGTCACCCGCCGGGTGCGCGAGCTCTACTGGGACTGGGCCGCGACCACCGGCTGATCCGCCGCAGGGCGGCGCGCAGATGCGCCGTTGCCAAGGCCGGGGGGCTGCCCCATGATCGCCGGAAGGGAGAGCCAAGATGCGCAAGTTTCTCGTCATTCTGGATGACAGCCGCGAATGCCTGAACGCCATGCGCTTCGCCGCCATGCGCGCGGCGAAGACCAGGGGAGGCGTGACCATCCTGTCGGTGATCCCGCCGGACGAGTTCAACCACTGGATCGGCGTCGGCGACCTGATGCGCGAGGAGGCGCGGGAGCGCATCCACGCCCATTACGAGGTCTTCGCCAAGTGGATGCGCGACCGCCACGATGTCGATCCCGAGCTGGTGATCCGCGAGGGCGACGTGGTCAGCGAGATCCTCGACCAGGTCCGTGCCGATGACGATATCGGCGTGCTGGTGCTGGGCGCGGCCTCGGGCAAGAAGGGGCCGGGGCCGCTGGTGAGCCAGCTCAGCCGCAGCTCGGGCAGCCTGCCGATTCCGGTGACCATCGTGCCGGGGGAGCTCTCGAAGGAGCGGCTCGAGGACATCACCTGAGCGCTGCGCTCTGTGGTCGGCGTCGGGATGTGAGTATTTAGGGACGTAGAGAAGCAGGCAGCGCGGACTGTGGGTGGGCAGGGCGCGCGTTTGTTTCGGGCTGTGGACCGGGCGGGTGCGGTGGATCTGTCGGTGTTGAAGCCACGAGGCCGCGTGGCTCCCTGAGGCGAGCACCGGGGTACCATTTGAGAGCTGCGCTTCGTGGTCGGTGTCGGGATGTGAGTATTTATCGACGTAGAGAAGCAGGGGGCGTGAGCTGCGGGCGGCGTGGCGCGTCACTTGCGGGCGGCTCCGGGGCGTGGTTGCTTAGAATGGTTCTAAACCTTGACGCTGCGACGGCAGAGGCGCATATAGGAGGGGCCCGGAGAAAGGTACCCTTGAGATGTTCATTCAGACCGAATCCACCCCGAACCCCGCGACGCTGAAGTTTCTGCCCGGCCAGACTGTTCTGGGTGCCGGCACCGCCGATTTCCCGAGCGCCGACGGCGCCGAGGCCTCGCCGCTGGCCAAGCGCCTGTTCGGCGTGACCGGTGTGACCGGTGTCTTCCTGGGAAGCGATTTTGTCACCGTGACCAAGGCCGACGGTGCCGATTGGGATCACGTGAAGCCCGCCGTGCTTGGCGCGATCATGGAGCATTTCCAATCCGGCGAGCCGGTGATGGCGGGCGAGGGCGGATCCTCGGGCCATGCCGCTTTCGAGGGTGAGGACGAGGAGATCGTCGGCCAGATCAAGGAACTGCTCGACAGCCGGGTGCGCCCGGCGGTGGCGCAGGATGGCGGCGACATCACCTTCCACGGCTTCGAGCGCGGCGTCGTCTACCTGCACATGCAGGGTGCCTGCGCCGGCTGCCCGTCCTCGACGCTGACCCTCAAGATGGGCATCGAGAACCTGCTGCGCCACTACATCCCCGAAGTGACCGAGGTGCGCCCGGTCGCCGTCTGACGGCGGCGCGCGACACCGGTTCCGAGACCCGGGCGGAGCCGCCCGGGCGCAAGGTTGCATGACCGATACCGTTCTTGCCTTCGACACTTCCTCTGCCTGCGTGGCGGCCTGCCTGCTGCGCGGGGACGAGGTACTGTGTCTGCGGCAGGAGGAGATGGCGCGCGGGCAGGCCGAGCGGTTGGTGCCGATGCTCGAGGAGATGCTGGCGGAGGCGGGGCTCGGCTGGGGCGATCTCGACGCGCTCGGGGTGTGCACGGGGCCGGGCAACTTCACCGGCATCCGCATCTCTGTGGCGACGGCCCGCGGGCTGGCGCTGTCGCTCGGTATTCCCGCGGTGGGCGTGACGGCACCGGAGGCAACGGTCTGGGGCGCCAAGCACCCGGTCGCGGCGGCGGTGTTCGGCTCGCGCCGGATGTCCTATGCGCAGCGCTTCGACGCGGATGGCGCCGGGCCGGTGCTGTCTTTGGCCGATGCTGAGGCGATAGCCGACGAGCTCGGCGAGATGCCGGTCCTCAGTCACTCGCTGCCCTTCGGGGAGCCGGCGCAAAGCCTTGTCGAGGGCGTGGCGCGGGTGGCCGCCGAGCGCTTCCGCGACCCGGGTCTGCCGAGGCCGAGCCCGGTCTACGTGCGCCCCGCCGATGCCGCGCCCTCGCGCGAGGCGCCGCCGGCGATCCTGCCGTGAGCCCGGCCGAGCTGGCGGCGCTGACGGCGCGGGCCTATCGCCACATGCAGCCGTGGTCGGAGGCGGATTTCGCCGCGACGCTCGCTCATCCCTCCGCCCTGCTGGCCGAGGCCGAGGGTGCCTTCGTGCTCGGGCGGGTGATTGTCGACGAGGCCGAGATCCTGGCGCTTGCCAGCGACCCGGAGGGCCAGCGGCAGGGCCGGGGGCGCGCGGTTCTCGGCGCTTTCGAGGCCGACGCCAAGGCCCGCGGTGCGGTCTCGGTCTTCCTTGAAGTGGCGGCGGAAAATGCCCCGGCGCGGGGGCTTTACGCGGCCTGCGGCTATGTCGAGAGCGGCCGGCGCAAGGGCTATTACCGGCGCGCCGACGGCAGCCGCGACGACGCGCTGCTCATGACGAAGGCGCTGACCCGAGGTTAGCGCCCGCAGGGCGGAAATCGCCGCGTCAACGGATGCAGAATCCGGTTGACCCTGTTGCTTCTCAAAGCCTTAAATCAACCATGATCTGCACGGATCTGGCATAAGAGCTGCGCGCAAGCCCGCGCCGCCACCACCACCTGGGAGCAACATATGACCCTGATGACCAAATTCCTCGGCGCAAGCGCCGCGCTGGCGCTGACCGCAGGTGCCGCGCTGGCCGATCCGGCGCTGGTCTACGACCTTGGCGGGAAATTCGACAAGAGCTTCAACGAAGCCGCGTATAACGGTGCCGAGGCCTATGCCGCCGCGACCGGCGGCGCCTATCGCGATATCGAGCTGCAGTCCGAAGCGCAGCGCGAGCAGGCCCTGCGCCGCTTCGCCGAGGCCGGCTTCAACCCGGTGGTCACCACCGGCTTCTCCATGTCGACCCCGATCGCCTCGGTGGCGGCGGATTACCCGGACACCAAGTTCGTCACCATCGACGGCTTCGTGAACCCCGAGGAGCACCCGAACGTGCTCTCGATCCTGTTCTCCGAGCACGAGGGCTCGTATCTCGTCGGCATGATGGCGGCGATGGCCTCCGAGAGTGGCACCGTGGGCTTCGTGGGCGGCATGGACGTGCCGCTGATCCGCAAGTTCGCCTGCGGCTACGCCCAGGGCGTGAAGGCGGCGAACCCCGACGCCACGGTGATCGCCAACATGACCGGCACCACGCCGGCGGCCTGGAACGACCCGGTGAAGGGCTCGGAGCTTGCAAAGGCGCAGATCAGCCAGGGCGCCGACGTGATCTATGCCGCCGCCGGTGGCACCGGTCTCGGCGTGCTGCAGACCGCCGCCGACGAGGGCATCCTGTCGGTCGGCGTGGACAGCAACCAGAACCACCTGCACCCGGGCAAGGTGCTAACCTCGATGCTCAAGCGCGTCGACGTGGCGGTGCAGGAATCGATGACGGCAGGCGCCGATCTCGAGACCGGCGTGATGGTGCTGGGGCTGGCCGAGAACGGCGTCGGCTACGCGCTCGACGAGAACAACGAGGCACTGGTCTCCGAGGAGATGAAGGCGGCGGTCGATGCGGCGCGCGAGCAGATCATCGCGGGCGAGATCGCCGTGCATGACTACTCCTCCGACGACAGCTGCCCCGTGCTGAACTTCTGAGTTCCGGCGGGCCGGTGAATTCGGCCCGCTCCCCAGACAGGGCCGGCTCCACCCCCCATGCAGGCGTCCGCGCGATGACGCCCGCACGGGCGGAGGAGCCGCGTTTCCAGATACGACCCGGGAATTTGCCATGACCGCCCCCGCCATCGAGCTGAAAGGCATCTCCAAGGCCTTCGGCCCCGTCCAGGCCAACAAGGACATCTCGATCCGCGTCATGCCGGGCACGATCCACGGCATCATCGGCGAGAACGGCGCCGGGAAATCGACCCTGATGTCGATCCTCTACGGCTTCTACAAGGCCGATGCCGGCGAGATCTTCATCAACGGCCAGCGCACCGAGATCACCGACAGCCAGGCGGCGATCTCCGCCGGCATCGGCATGGTCTTCCAGCATTTCAAGCTGGTGCAGAATTTCACCGTGCTCGAGAACGTCATCCTCGGCGCCGAGGACGGGCCGATGCTCAACGCCTCGCTGGCCCGCGCCCGCGGCGTGCTGCGCCAGCTCTCGGAGGAATACGAGCTCTCGGTCGACCCCGAGCAGCTGATCGAAAACCTCAGCGTCGGGCACCAGCAGCGGGTCGAGATCCTCAAGGCGCTCTACAGGCAGGCCGACATCCTGATCCTCGACGAGCCCACGGGCGTGCTCACGCCCGCCGAGGCCGATCACCTGTTCCGCATCCTCGACAACCTCCGGGCCGAAGGCAAGACGATCATCCTGATCACCCACAAGCTGCGCGAGATCATGGAGATCACCGACACCGTCTCGGTGATGCGCCGCGGCGAGATGACCGCCACGGTCAAGACCGCGGAGACCTCGCCCGAGGAGCTGGCCGAGCTGATGGTGGGCCGCAAGGTGCTGCTGCGGGTCGACAAGGCCCCGGCCCAGGTCGGCGCGCCGGTGCTGCAGGTCGAAAACCTGCGCCATGTGGACAGCCACGGGGTCGAACGCCTCAAGGGCGTCTCGCTCGAGGTCCGCGCCGGCGAGATCCTCGGCATCGCAGGCGTCGCCGGCAACGGCCAGTCCGAGCTGCTCGAGGTGCTGGGCGGCTATGCCGACGCCACCGGGCGGGTGCTGGTCAATGGCGACGAGATCGACCTGACCGGCGCCAAGTCTGACGGCCAGTCGCGCCGCGCCCGCGGCATCGCCCATGTGCCCGAGGACCGGCAGACCGAGGGGCTGATCATGCCCTATACCGCGTGGGAGAACATCGTCTTCGGCTACCATCGCGACCCGCGCTACCAGTCGGGCATGCTGATGAACAACGCGCTGATCCGCGAGGAGGCGCAGGACAAGATGACCCGCTACGACGTGCGCCCGCCGAACCCGCAGCTTGCCGCCAGGAACTTCTCCGGCGGCAACCAGCAGAAGATCGTGCTGGCGCGCGAGATCGAGCGCGACCCCGACATCCTGCTGATTGGCCAGCCGACCCGTGGCGTCGACATCGGCGCCATCGAGTTCATCCACCAGGAAATCGTGCGCCTGCGCGACAAGGGCAAGGCGATCCTGCTGGTCTCGGTCGAGCTCGACGAGATCCTGTCGTTGAGCGACCGCATCGCGGTGATGTTCGACGGTCAGATCATGGGCGAGCGCCTGCCCTCGGAGACCGACCAGACCGAGCTCGGCCTGCTGATGGCCGGCGTCACGGAGCGGCCCGACAAGCCGCTGATCGAGGCGGTCGACGCCTCGCTTCACGAGAAGGAAGCCCGGGAGGCCGAACAGCATGACTGACCGCCTCGCCGCCCCCCTTGAAGCGCCCGCTGCTTCTTTACGTCCCAAATACTCCCGCCGGAGGCACCCGCGCCCGCAGGGCGCGCCAATGAACCAAGAGGCCCCGAATGGATAAGATGCCCGCCTGGGCCGATGCGGTGCTCGTGCCCCTGATCTCGATCCTGCTCGCCGCCGCGCTCTCGGCGCTGGTGATCCTCGCCATCGGCGAGAACCCGGTCGACGCGTTCAAGCTGATGGTCGACGGCGCTCTGATGCGCAGCTCCGGCTGGGGCTACACGCTCTATTACACCACCAATTTCATCTTCACCGGGCTTTGCGTTGCGGTGGCTTTCCACGCCAAGATGTTCAACATCGGCGGCGAGGGGCAGGCGATGATCGGCGGGCTCGGCGTGGCGCTGGTCTGCCTGTTCATCCCGTTCCCGCACTGGAGCATCGCGCTGCTGGTGGCGACGCTCGCCGCCGCCGCCTTCGGGGCGCTCTGGGCGCTGATCCCGGCCTATTTGCAGGCCAGGCGCGGCAGCCATATCGTCATCACCACGATCATGTTCAACTTCATCGCCTCGGCGGTGCTGAACTACGTGCTGGTCAACGTGCTGCGCCCGCAAGGAGCCATGGATCCGGCCACCGCCAAGTTCCCCGAGGCAACGCAACTGCCAACCTTCCAGGACATCTTCGCCACCGCCGAGAACCCGCTGTTCCGCGGCTCACCGGCCAACGTGACCTTCTTCCTCGCGGTGCTGGCCTGCGTCGCCTTCTGGTTCCTGATGTGGCGCACCAAGCTCGGCTATGAGATCCGCGCCTTCGGCCATTCCGAGAGCGCGGCGCGCTATGCCGGCATCTCGCCGGTGCGCATCACCATCGTGGCGATGCTGATCTCGGGCGGCCTGGCCGGCATGATGGCGCTCAACACCACCATGGGCGAGGCCGAGCGGCTGGTGATGAACGCGACCGAGGGCGCCGGCTTCATCGGCATCGCGGTGGCGCTGATGGGCCGCTCGCACCCGGTGGGGATCTTCCTCGCGGCGCTGCTTTTCGGCTTCCTCTACCAGGGCGGCGCCGAGCTGGCGCTCTGGACCAACATCCCGCGCGAGCTCATCACCGTGATCCAGGCGCTGGTGATCCTGTTCACTGGGGCGCTCGACAACATGGTGCGGATGCCGCTCGAACGCATCTTCCTGGCGACCCGGCGGAGGAACGGCTGATGGATTTCGCAACCCTTCTGCAGGTGCTCGATTCCACCGTGCGACTCGCCACGCCGCTGCTTTTCGCCTGTCTCGCGGGGCTGTTCTCCGAGCGCTCGGGCGTCGTCGATATCGGCCTCGAGGGCAAGATGCTCGCCGCCGCCTTCGCCTCCGCCGCCGTCGCCGCGGTGACCGGCTCGGTCTGGCTTGGCCTGCTCGCCGGGATCGTCTCGGCCACGCTGATGAGCGCCATCCACGGGCTCGCCTCGATCACCTTCCGCGGCAACCAGCTGATCTCGGGCGTGGCGATCAACTTCCTCGCCTCCGGTCTCACGGTGCTGATCGCGCAGAGCTGGTTCGGGCAGGGCGGCCGCACCCCCTCGCTGATTGGCGGCGGGCGCTTCACCCCGATCACGCTGCCCTTTGCCGAGGCGCTCTCGGGCGTGCCGGTGATCGGGCCGATCTATGCCGAGCTGATCTCGGGGCATTCGATCCTCGTCTATGTCGCCTTCCTGATGGTGCCGCTGTCGTGGTTCATCCTCTACCGCACCCGCTTCGGCCTGCGCCTGCGCGCGGTGGGCGAGGCGCCCGAGGCGGTCGACACCGCCGGCGTCTCGGTGATTGGGCTGCGCTATGCCGCCATCGCCATCTGCGGTCTGCTCTGCGGCCTGGCCGGGGCCTATCTCGCCACCGGCCTGCAGGCGGGCTTCGTGCGCGAGATGACCGCGGGGCGCGGCTACATCGCGCTCGCGGCTCTGATCTTCGCCAAGTGGCGGCCGTGGTACGCGCTCTATGCCTGCCTGCTCTTCGGCCTGCTGCAGGCGGTGGCGCTGCGCTACCAGAATATCGACCTCGGCGGCATCGTGATCCCGGTGCAGGTGATGGACGCGCTGCCCTATATCCTCACGGTGATCATCCTCGCGGGCTTCGTCGGCAAGGCGATCCCGCCGCGCGCCAGCGGCGAGCCCTATCTCAAGGAGCGCTGAGCACTGGCCTCCGCCCCTCCGAGCGACTATCTCGGAGGGGAGTGAGCTGAGCAAGGAGCAGGCCAATGCGGGTGATCTTCATGGGAACGCCGGAGTTCTCGGTGCCGGTGCTCGACGCGCTGGTCGGGGACGGGCACGAGATCGCCGCGGTCTATTGCCAGCCGCCGCGCCCCGCCGGGCGGGGCAAGAAGGACCGGCCCACACCGGTGCACGCCCGCGCCGAGGCGCTGGGGCTCGAGGTGCGCCACCCGGTGAGCCTGAAATCTGCCGAGGAGCAGGCGCGCTTGGCCGCGCTCAAGGCCGATATCGCGGTGGTGGTGGCCTACGGGCTGATCCTGCCGCAGGCCATTCTTGATGCGCCCGCGAAGGGCTGCCTCAACATCCACGCCTCGCTGCTGCCGCGCTGGCGCGGGGCCGCGCCGATCCACCGGGCAATCCTGTCGGGCGATGCGGAAACCGGTATCTGCATCATGCAGATGGAGGCCGGGCTCGACACCGGGCCGGTGCTCCTGCGCGAGGCCACCGCGATCGGCGTGGAAGAGACCACCGGCGAACTGCATGACCGGCTCAGCGCCATGGGCGCGCGGCTGATCGTGGAGGCGCTGTCGCGGCTGGACGCGCTGACGCCTGAGGTGCAGCCCGAGGAGGGCGTCACCTACGCGCAGAAGATCGACAAGGCCGAGGCGGCGGTCGACTGGTCGCGCCCGGCCGACGAGATCTCGCGCCAGATCCGCGGGCTGGCGCCGTTCCCCGGCGCCTGGACCATGCTCGGCGAGCACCGCATCAAGCTCTTGGGCGCGCGCGTGGCCGAAGGGCAGGGCGCACCGGGCACGGCGCTCGATGACGGCTTCACCATCGCCTGCGGCGAGGGCGCCGTGCAGATCACCCGCGCGCAGCGCGCCGGCAAGGGGGCGCAGGATGCCGAGACCTTCCTGCGCGGCATGGCGATCCCGCAGGGCGCGCAACTGGGGGCGGGCTGATGTTTCCCACGCTGATCGGCACGGTGGTGATCGCGGGCATCGTCGGCTACGCCTCCGAGCGCAGCGGCTTCACCCGCAACGGCATTCTGGCCAGCATCATCATCTGTATCGGCGGCGCGTTCCTTGCGTATTTCATCCGGCTGATGTTCGGCATCGGCTTCGGCTCGCCGGGGCTCAACGCCATCGCCTCGTCGATCGGGGCGCTGATCATCGTGCCGTTCCACTGGCGCAGACGGAGGTAAGGCCCATGTCGGTCGTCTGGCTCATCATCATCGGTGCGGCGGCGGGATTCCTTGCCACGCGTTTCATGAAGGTCAATCTCGGCGTGGTCGAGACCGTCGCCATCGGCATCGCCGGGGCGGTGATCGGCGGGCTGGTGCTGCGCATGCTGATCGCCATGACCGGTGCGCTGGCCGGGCTGGTCGGCGCGGTGCTGGGCGCCATGCTGCTGCTCTGGCTCTGGCAGGTCTACAACCGCCGCTGAGCGCGGTCCCGTCTCTTCTCTTCCGCTCCCGTCGCTGTCCATGAGGCAGATCAAGGTGGCGCCGCGTAAACCGGCGCTTCGTTGATATGTCACTACGCGCATATGACCGCGCGACGTGAGGGAGGGTCATCACCGATGAAGAGGAGACACGACATGACACGTCTGAAGACCACGCTGGCCGCGCTCGCGGCCCTCGCGCTGAGCGCTGGGGCGGGGCTGGCCGATGACATGGGAAAGCAGGACTTCATCGAGGGCTGCGCCGGCTGCCACGGCGAGAGCGGCATGGGGCAGGGGCCCCTGGCCGAGCTTCTGACCGTCGAGGTGCCGGACCTGACGCATCTTTCGGCCAACAATGACGGCAAGTTCCCCATGCTCGACGTGATCCACGTGATCGACGGCCGCACCATGCTGCGTGCGCATGGCGATCCGATGCCGATCTGGGGCACGGTCTTCAAGTCGCGCCTGATGGGGGAAAGCGGCATGATGGGCGGCGCCGAGGCGCTGGCCCGCGGGCGCATCCTGTCGATCGCCTACTACCTCGAGTCGATCCAGCAGTAACCGCCTTGGCCCGGGGCGGAGCACCGGTTCCGCCCCGGGCTGTGCGGCTGCGCAAGGATCCTGCGCGCGTCCCCGGAATTGCTTGCGCGCGTCGAAACCCTAGGTTCTGCTCTAACCGAAGAGGAGAGAGCCGATGGGTTTGCTGGTTGACGGCGAATGGCAGGACCGCTGGGACTACAACGACGACAGCGGCAAATTTCAACGCAGCGAGACAGCGTTTCGCAACTGGATCACCGCCGATGGCAGTGCCGGCCCGTCCGGCGAGGGCGGCTTCAATGCCGAGCCGGGGCGTTACCACCTCTATGTCAGCTATGCCTGCCCCTGGGCGCATCGCGCGCTGGTGTTCCGTGCCCTCAAGGGACTCGAAGACCTGATCGGGGTCAGCGTGGTGCATCCCGAAATGCTGTCGGACGGCTGGACCTTCAAGACCGATTTTCCCGGTGCCACGGGAGACCGGCTTTACGATCTGCCCTTCCTGCGCGACCTCTACACCAAGGCGCAGCCCGACATCTCCGGCCGCGTCACCGTGCCGGTGCTGTGGGACAAGGAGCGCGAGACCATCGTCTCGAACGAAAGCGCCGAAATCATCCGCATGTTCAACGAGGCCTTCGACGGCCTTACCGGCAACCGTGACGACTACTGGCCCGAAGAGCTGCGCGAGGCGATCGAGCCGGTCAACGCGCGGATCTACGACACGGTGAACAACGGCGTCTACAAAGCCGGCTTCGCCACCTCGCAAAGCGCCTATGACGACGCGGTCGGCCCGCTCTTCGAGAGCCTCGACTGGATCGAGGAACGGCTCTCGAAAGGCCGCTACCTGATGGGCGACCGGATCACCGAAGCCGACTGGCGGCTCTTCACCACGCTGATCCGCTTTGATCAGGTCTATAACTGCCACTTCAAGTGCAACAAGGCCCGGATCGTCGACTATCCCAACCTCTGGGCCTACACGCGCGAGCTTTACCAATGGCCGGGCGTTGCCGACACCGTGCACTTTGACCACATCAAGCGGCACTACTATTACAGCCACGACATGATCAATCCGAACCGGATCGTGCCGGTGGGACCCGATCTCGACCTGACGGCGCCGCACGGGCGCGAGGCGCTCAAAGCAGCCTGATCCGGCCTCAGTGCGGCTCGGGCTGGCCGAAATGCTCGACCATGGCGGCCAGATCTGCGGGCGGGGTCGCGCTGGGCAGGTAGGCGCAGGCGTTGCTGCACAGCTGGAAGATCGAGCCGTCCGAAAAGAACGAGGTGTTGGTGACGAAGATCACCTTCGCCCCGGGTCGCCGGTAACTGGCGAAGTCCGCCACGGCGAGCGCGCTGCCCTCCTCGAGCACGAGATCCAGAACGATGACATCGAACGGCGCTCGCAGCAGCCGTTCGGTCGCCTCCTCCTCGGTTGCGGCGGTCTCGACCCTGGCGCCAAGCCTTTCGAGATGGCGTGACCAAAGCCCGCCAAGTTCCGTCCGGCTTTCGACGATGAGCACCTTCATGCGCGCCTCCGATGGCAGTCGCCCCAAGCGATGACGCCTTTGTCCTCCTCACTTCTAAAGAAATGTTTAACGAAGCCGTAAGGAATGTGAACGAAAGGCAAACATCGGCGGGATCGCGCTTCTTGCGCGGCGAAGCGGGCCTGATACTGTGCCGCCAAACGCGGAAACGAGGTTCACATGCGCGCGCTCTCAATTCTCATCGCCCTGTCACTTCCCGGCGCGAGTCTGGCGCAGGAGGTGCCCTGCGGCCGCGACTTCTCGGCCTTCAAGGCTGGCCTGCGCGAGGAGGCCATCGCCATGGGCCACGATGCGCAGGTGACCGACCGCTTCCTTTCCGGCGTGCGGCAGGACAGCAGCGTGCTGCGCCGCGACCGGGCGCAGGGCATCTTCCAGACCCCGTTCATCGAGTTCTCGCGCAAGCTCATCAGCCAGGACCGGCTCGACCGGGGCCGCAAGCTGGCGCAGCGCTGGGACGAGGTCTTCGACCGGATCGAGCGCGACTACGGCATCTCGCGCGGCGTGCTTCTGGCATTCTGGGCCTTCGAGACCGATTACGGCGCCTTCCAGGGCGACTTCAACACGCTGAACGCGCTGGTGACGCTGGCGCATGACTGCCGCCGGCCAGAGATCTTCCGGCCGCAGATCTTTGCCGCGCTGGAGCTCTACAAGCGCGGCGATTTCGATCCCGCCCGCACCACCGGTGCCTGGGCGGGCGAGATCGGCATGGTGCAGATGCTGC
>NZ_JBYNAH010000141.1:0-4327 GCF_059781815.1 Salipiger sp.
CCTGCGCCACAACCGAGCCGAGGGCCGCATGGGGCAGAACAAAACAGCGCACCGGAGCCCGTTCCTCGCCCGTATCGCCCTCCGAGGCGCCATGTCCTGCCTCTTCGGGCACCGGAACCAGCCCGTCCGATGTCTGATAGTACCAGCCGAAAATCTCTTCGCGGACCTGCCGCTCCTCGCTCATGCCCTTTGTTGCGCCAATCGGTGTCTCGGGATCGGATCCAGCCATGATGTCCTCGTCAGCGTTCGCTCAGAGCAAGGTCAAGATTGGTGTAGACCGGCTTCCAGACATACTGGAACACCGTCTTGGCCCCGGTGACGATATCGGCCTCGCCGGTCATCCCCGGCATCAGGTCGAGCCCGTCATCGGCATCACGAAAGAAGGTCTGCTCGATTCCGACGAGCACCTCGTAGAAGCTCTCGCCGTTCTGATCGACGGTCGAGGTCGGCGAGATTTCTGCCACCGTCCCCTCGAGCGCGCCGTAACGGCTGAAGTCGTAGCTGTCTATCTTCAACCGAACCGGCTGCCCCTGCCGCACAAAGCCGATGTCGCGCGGCGCCAGCCGCCCCGAGAAGCGCAGCTCGCCACTGCCTGGCACGATGGTGGCCACGACGCCGCCCGGGTCGATTACGTCACCGGTGGTCTCGTCGGGAAGGCTTTGGACGAAGCCCGAGACCGGCGCGCGGATGTCGACCTCGACGACCTCCTGCTCGAGCGCGGCCTCGCGCGCCTTCAGCCCGCGCAGCTGCGCCTGCGCCTCGGCAATCCGGGCACGCGCCTCGGCCACCGCATCGAGATCAATGCGGCGGAGCGTAGCCTCGAGTTCCTCGATATTCTGCGTGGCCCGTTCGCGTTCGCCGCGCAGTTCCTGCTGTCGGAGCCTGAGGCCATCCAATCGCTGCATCTGCTCGTCGGCCTGCTGCTGCGTCGCGAGGTTGCGCGCGCGCAGATCCTCGGTCACTGCGCTCGAGCGTTGCAGCATCGCGAGCTCTTCGGCAATCAACGGAAGCTGATCTCCCACGGCGGCGATGTCGGAGTTGCGCTGCGCGATCCGGGCCTTGATTTCAAGGCGCTGGACCTCGAGCAGCGCGAGTGCCGCTTCGAGCGAGGCCTCTTCGCGCGCCACGAGGGTCGGGAACTCGCCTTCCCAGCGGGAGAAATCTGCCGGCCGTTGCGAGACCTGGGCGTCGAGCATTTCTGTCTCGATCTCGAGCCCGGCGATCTGAGCCCGCAGTTCGTCGCGCCGCGACACAACCTCGGAGCGCGACAGCGAGACCAGAAGCTCCCCCTCTTCGACGTATTCGCCAAGCTCGACCGCAACGAGCGCGACACGACCGCCCTGCCGGCTCTCCACCGGACGGATCTGGTCGACCGGCTCGATCGCGCCATGCGCCTTGGCCACCTCGTCGACATTGGCAAAGATGCTCCAGACAACGATCACCGCGATGGCGATGACGATGACCAGCGCCGCGAGGCGGGCGAGTTTCACCGAGGGGCCATCGTGCAGCACGAAATCGAGTTTCTTGCGTTTCATGTCGCGTCTCCCGTCGTGACAGTCGCCATTGCTTGTCCCTCGGTCTGTTCCGGGGCCTGAACCGGCCCGAAATACACCAGCCCACCCTTGTCGAGGACGATCGCCAGATCGGCCTCCGGAACGAGCTCGGTGTCGTGGGTGGCAAAAAACACCGTGGCCTTGCCGCGCGTGGCGCGCAGGAAGCTCACAATCTCGTCCTGCGCCTCGCTGCCGCCAATGGCCAGCGGATTGTCGAGCACATAGAGCGGCGCCGGCCGGGCGCTGAAGGCGCGCCACTCCTCGAGCTCGCGCTCGGCCTCGCTAATATCGTCGGGGCCCTCCGCCAGATCCGTGCGGTAGAGCCCGGTCGCGGCAATGGCGAGCGACAGGTCGTCGGGATCGTATTGCGACATCAGCCGACCACCCAGGAACAGGTTGCCGGACTGGGGTCTGAGCCGTCCCGCGAGCACCTGCATCAGCGTCGACTTGCCCGCACCGTTCGGCCCGATGACCGCCACGACCTGCCCCGGCTCGACCTTGAACGAGATCCCTGACAGCGCTGCAAAAGGCGCCTTGTCGTAGCGCAGGAACAGCCCGGCGGCCTCGACGCCCGGAGCCTCGCGCGGTGTCGTCAGGGCGGCAACGTTCTCATTCGCGACCGTGGGCTGCAAGAAGAGCAGCTCCAGCCGTTTCCACGACGCCTGCAGCGCGCGCATCCGCGGCAGGCCGATGTAGAACGCCTGCGCCGGACCGGTGAGGCGCCACGTCAGAAGCATCGTCCCGATCAGGACGCCGGGCGCGATCCGCCCCTCGAGCGCAAGGACGAGCCCGACCACCAGCGTCGAAAGCGCGGCCGCGGTGCCGACGGCGGAGCCGATGGCCTGCATGCCGCCGCTGCGGCGGCGGACCCGGAGCGCATCCTGAGCTGCGAGCCGCGAAAGCTGGTCGAAGCGCGCGATCCAGACATCCTGCAGCCCGCGACGGCGAATGCTGGTCGCCTGATCCTTCAGTGTGGCCAATGCCTTGCGCCGGTCGGAGCCGGCGCGAGTGACCTCGACATCCGCCGGGTGCGACGACCCGCTCGCCAGATGCGCGGTCACCACGAAAAGACCCAGCACGATCATCGGCACCAGCGCCAACGCACCGCCAACGAACACCAGCGCGATCAGTGTCAGCACGACAAAGGGGCCATCGTAGATCGCCATGGCATTGGCCGGCGAGAACAGGTCGGCGGAGGCCGACGCCTGCCGCGCCTGCGCCCGCAGCGCTTCGGGCAGTTGCGGTGGCGTCGTGCCCGGCGGCTTGCGCAGGAGGCGGCTCATCAGCATCCGGTCTATGGATACGGAAATGCGGGCATGCTCGTCGGCCATGTAGCGCGAGCGGATGTGCCGCAGGATCATCATCGTCAGAAGCACGATGGCAGCACCGGACATCAACGTGGGCAGGCTCGAGACGGCTCCGGCCCCGAGGACCTGCCCGTAGACCGCCATCGAGAAGAAGGGCACCGTCAGAGCGGCGGCATTGATCATCAGCGAGAGGAAGAACAGCACCCTCATGTTGCGCCGCGCCCGGCTGCGAAGCGCCGTGTACATCGCGCGACCGCTTTCCTCTTCGGGTAGCGCCCGCAGATGAAGCACCGGATGCGCCGCCGCGACCCGTGCCCCGATCGCGACGTCTTCCTCGCCGTCATCGGAGAGCACCCGCCCCACCCCGTCCCGGCGTACCACCGCGTAGCGCCTGCCATCGACATCGGCAATCAACACACCGTCGATGCCGGCCGACCAGTCCGCGGGCGATGAATGGCGCAGATCGGCGTAGAGCCCGGCCAGTCGAGCCGCCTCGGCCAAATCGTGTAGCGGGAGTCGGTCGCCGCCGGGGATGACCTCGGCGATCACGGCCTCGGTTCTGCGTGCACCGAGACCGGTCATCGTGCGCGCAAGCAGCCTTGCATCCGGTGCAGTGGCGGTCACGGCGTCTCGTGTCTCGGTGGCCTCGGTGGCTGGCAGAGACTGGTCATGTGGGCTCATGCGACCACCTCCTCCGCTGCGATCTGCTCAGGCGTGGAGAAGGTCAGCGTCTGCCCCGCAATCGCAAGAAGCTCCGGCCGCTCGGTGGCCATGATGATCGTCTTGCTGCCCGCCTGCGCCGAAAGTGTCTCTGCAAGGGCCTGCACCCCGCCGATGTCCAGCCCGATGGCCGGCCGCTGCAGCAGCACCAGTCCGGGCCCACCCACAAGCACCTGGATGATTGCCGCCCGTGTCGCCATGCCAGGAGTTACCGTGGTCTGGCTCGGGCCGCAGAGCGTCTGGTAGCCGTGCGGGAGCCGCGCCACGCCGGCGTCGAGGCCAATCATCCGCGACAGCTCCATCGCCTCCTCGGTAAGCGCCGGGTCGAAGCGGGTGATGTTGTCGAGCAGGCTCCCGTCGATGAGGTCCGGCCGTGCGGCGAGGAACCGCACGCTGCGGTCGACCTCGGCAAACCGCACGGCCCGACCGCCGAGGCGCAAGGAGACCGACGCGCGCTCCTTCCAGAGGCTGTCGACCATATGGTTGAGCGCGCGCCCGTTCGCCACCGTACCGCCCGCTTGCACCGCCACGATCTCTCCCGGAGCGATCGACGCCACATATCCATCGAGTTCAAGCTCGACCCCGAGCGGGACGGCAGGCGCTGGTGCGCCCTGACGCTCTTCGGCCGTCTCGGTCGCGATCAACCGCTCCAGCTCGTTATAGGCCACCTTCGCCCGCTGCCGCCGCACCAAGGCCGAGGCTAGCCCGACAAGTTGCAGCGTCCCGCGCGATCCCAGCAGGGTGCAG
>NZ_JBYNAH010000141.1:4337-13546 GCF_059781815.1 Salipiger sp.
CCGCAAGCCCACCCGAGGTGAGATCCCCGGACAGCACCTGCCCCGCGCCAAAACCGAGCAGGAGAAGCATGACGAACAGGCTCGCGCTCTGCGTCACGTCGGTCAGCAGCCCGTCCATGCGATCGAGCCGGGCCTGCGCAGCAGCCATCGTGCCGCGCTCGCGGCAAAGTTTGGCATACAGCCGGGCGCTTACTCCCCTGATCAGCGCCCCGCCGCCGGTGCGCGCGAGCGCTGCGAACACCGCGCTGACGCGGCCTTCGCGGTGAAGCTCGGTTTTCAACGCCTCGGGATGCGCCGCCGCAGCCAGCCCGATGATGACGATCGCGAGCCCAGCCACCGCCAGTGGCGCAAAGACGAGCGGACCGCCAAGGAACCAAACGAGCCAGACGAAGATCACACCGAACGGCGCATCGAAGATGGGCAGCATCGATTGTCCGACAAGCGCGTCCTGCGCCCGCGCTGGTGAGGTGAACAGGATTTCGCGTTGCTCTGGCTTCAGGCTGCGCGTCGCGGGGCCCGAGAACGCGCCGTGCACCACTCGCATCCAGAGGTGATATTCCGCCTCTGCGCCAGAGCGCGCGAGGATGGCCGAGCGCACGTAGCGCAGGAAAGCCGCGACGACGACACTGACGGCGGCGACCGAAAAGATCACGTAGGCCGTGCCGATGGACTGGTTCGGTAGGATCCGATCGTAGACGTGAAGCAAGGCCAGCGGAACGGCCAAGGCCAGCAGGTTGATCGCAATGCTGAGGACGAAGGTCCAGACGCGCGTCATAAAAATGGCCTCATATCCGAAAGCCTCGAAATGCCGAAAATCGTCCGGCACAAGATCTTTTCGCCATGAAAGAATAGTGCCCGCGTCATTGCAAATACAATCTGTAGATGTATGCGAAAGACATCTGCACGAGGCCCCGGATGTCTTCCGCACAGAACCGCGCCGGTCAGAATTGAGGGGGGCGCGACCCGTTCAGCAATCCTGTGCCGGCAGCATGGTGACCGACGAATAGCGACCGTCAGAGGTGGTGATCTCGGCGCACGCCCCGGTTTCGCGGTTGAAATACCAGGTCGTCAGCCCCTCAGAGCGCACCGGTTCGTAGCCGAGGTTCCGAATGCCCATCTCGGCTTGGCCGGCGCGCGCACCCTCGAAAGAGCTCAGGTCGGAGGCGCTTCCGACCGAGGGCGTGCCTGGCGCGCTGCTGTCTTCGGTCGTCTCGACACAGCCAGCTAGGATCGTCAGGCCGGCCAGCCCGGCTGCAAGAATTCCATTCGTCTTCATCGGTATGCCTTTCCTTTTGCCTGGGGCACGGAACGATCCCGGCCCCCTCTTGCGCATCCTGGTCTCCCGGATGCGTCACGACTGGGGATACGGACAGCATGAGAGAGGTCGGGCCAATGCTGTCGATGTGCTCAAACCTCTCGCGCCCCGCGACCTTCAATGCTTAATCTTTCTTATATGTTCAGCTCCTTAGTACACATGACCTAATAAGTTCATCTTCTTGAATTTGAGGCAATCCGGATCGCGAAGAGACTGTCCGAAACGCGCATTCCACGCTCTTTAATTTTCCTTCCTACACCCGCCCTGCCGCCGCGAGAGCGTTTCCGAGGGGCTCTCGCCGAAGCGCTCGCAGTATTTCTGCGCGAACCGGCCCAAGTGATTCGCGCCTTGCGCGAATGCGGCATCCGCCACGCTTTCGGCACCGTCCTCGAGCATCAACGCCCTACGCGCGCGCTCCAGTCGCACCTCGGTCAGAAGTTCGTTCGGCGTCAGATCGAGGATCTCTCGGCACGCCAATTGCAAGCTGCGCAGACTGATACCCTGCGCGTGGGCCACGTCAGCCACTGTATGTACGGCGGCAGCGTTGTCGTTCATGTACTCGCGCGCCCGTCGCGCGATCCGGGCCATACTCTTCGAACTGACCGAAGTTTTGCGGACATCCCCTTGGCACAGCTGCAGGATTTCGACGAGACTTTCGGTCAGGAGCGCCGCCCACGAGGTCCGGACCGTTTCGTTTTCAAAACCGGGCGCGCCGCGCGAGAGACCGGAGCACAGAACCTCTGTCATCTGCAACAGCTCCGCAACCTGCGATTGCGCTCGAGCCGAGAGTCTCAGGGCAAAGGCGTTGAAGCCGGACTGGACGGCGCGGGGAACGCCGCCCCGCTCGGTCGCGATCCGGAGTTCGGCCTCCGGGATCACGACCGGTACACCGACGAACCGCGTGTCCGTCATCGGAGAGACCTGAGTGCTGCGCCGGTTTGGCGAGTGGAACAGCGCCTCGCCGCGCGCGGCTTGCAGAGTATCGCCACGCACGGTGCAACCGATCCGGCCAGCGGCGGGGATCAGAAGCGTCAGTCCGACCGGCTCGCGCACCCCGACACGATGCCCTGTAGATGTGACCCGACCGATGCTGATCGCCCCGAGCCGCGCGCGTTCGATCGCCACCTCGGCATCCGGACGCGCATCGAGCACCAGTGGCTCGGTATGCTCGAAGAGCCCGCTTCCGTTGTCCCGCCCCCGCGTGCGCCCGTATCGCGCGACTTCGATGAAGCCGGGCATCTATCAGTTCCCGTTTGCGCTGGCGGCGGGAGCGCTGCTCTCGGCTGGCTGCCCGGAACACTGGGTTGCTCGGACACCGTCGAGACCGCCAAAGACCCCCAAAGCCCCGGTCGCGCGGAAACTGACCGGAACACGATCCTGCGTGACCTGCCCGCCGCGAAATCCCTCACCGTGATGTAGAGTCTGCGCCAACTCTGAAGGAGCAGACACATGCGAAAGAGCCGTTTCACCGAGGCACAGATTATTGGGATGATCAAAGAGCAAGAGGCCGGCATGCCGACTGCGGAGGTGTGCCGCAGACACGGTCTGAGCACGGCGACATTTTACAAGCTGAAGGCCAAGTATGGCGGGATGGAAGTGTCCGAGGCGGCCAGGCTGAAGGCGCTCGAAGACGAGAACGCCAAGCTCAAACGCCTGCTGGCCGATACCATGCTCGACAATGTCGTGTTGAAAGACTTGCTGGGAAAGAGCTGACGACATTGACGAAGCGGCGAGACGCGGCGCTCCGGGTGATGCGGGATCATGACATCTCGCAGCGCAGAGCCTGCAAGTTGGTTGGTGTCGATCCAAAGACAGTCCGGCGAGAACGCCGGCCGGACTGTGCCGAGATCCGCAAGGAGATGCAGGAGATCGCCGGCAAGCGGCGTCGGTTCGGCTATCGCCGGATTGGCGTCCTGCTGGAACGCAAGGGCATGATCATGAACCACAAGAAACTTTACCGGATTTACCGGGAAGAGGGACTGTCAGTGAAGCGACGACGTGGCCGGAAGCGCGCGCGCGGAACAAGGACGCCGATGCCTTCAGCGGCATGCGTCAACGCGCGCTGGTCCTTGGACTTCGTGTCCGACAGCTTCGGCGCCTCGCGGAAGTTCCGGATTCTGGCGGTGCTCGACGACTGCACCCGGGAATGCCTGCCTTGTCGCAGACACCAGCCTCTCCGGCGCACGGGTTGCTCGGGAACTGAGCGCCCTGATCAGGGTCTACGGCATGCCCGGCTGTATTGTCAGCGACAATGGAACCGAGTTCACCAGTCGTGCCATCTTGAAATGGGCCGACGAGAACGAGGTGCCTTGGCACTACATCGATCCGGGTAAGCCCCAGCAGAATGCGTTCATCGAAAGCTTCAATGGCAGCCTGCGAGACGAGCTGTTGAACGAGGAACTCTTCGAAAGCCTGGACGATGCGCGGCGGAAGCTGGCCCTGTGGCGCTACGACTACAACGCGGTCAGACCGCACTCTTCGCTGGGCAACCAGACCCCGCAACAAGCGCGCCGAGCGCTTGAGCAATTTGAGGGCTCCGCGCCCGCCGCGCTTGCGTCCGACGAGGCGCCCGAATACCAAAATCCAACCAGCAGACTCTCGTTATGAACGAGGGACCCGCGGGGGGCAGGTCAAGAATTGGCCCATGTGACCCTCCCCGCGACCTTCATTCCCCCTACGGCATCCGACCGGCCTCCGACACGAAAGGCGGGGAGCCGTCGTTCGCTACGCCAAGGACGAACGGCAGCTCAGCGCAGTAGCGGACGTCGCCGTCGATCCGCACACTTCGCTGGCAACGACCTTATCCGCCATTTCTGGAGGTCACATGCAGAGTGAGATCGCCGACCTCATGCCCAGGAATTCCGCCGCCAAGGCGTGATCGGAACACCGGTTACGACAATAGGTGAAGCAGGTCAATAAATGGGGCGAGACTGAGAGCTCACTGAATGTAGCGCGACAGGTCCCTCGATCGCTCGCGACCAAGCTCGACCCTGCAGGAGTTGATCGCAATCCCTGTTCCTGAGCCGCCGCCAAAAGTTGCCCCGACATACTTGCAATGAGCGTCGCGGTAGTCCATCCAGGCTGACTGCCCGGCGCTCAGGGCTGGCACAGCAACCTCGCGCTCGGTGATTTTGTCGAGCTCTCTGGCGCTATCCATAGCGAAGCCCAAGTAGACCTCCATGGCCGCATCGACATTCTCGAGCATCGTGGCAACGCAATTGCCGATCTGGACTTGGCTGTTCCCTCCGCACTCAGTCGCGGGATCTGCAAGAGCTATTCCGGTTCCGCAGGTGAGATAAGCCACCAATAAGAAAAGTCGTTTCATGGTGTCCTCCTCACTCAACACCTCCTGCAATCAGGGCGACGGCCCCCTGAGCTCATCATTGCGTTGCCATCCACTCCGAACAAGCCACAGTTTCGCGGTGGCACAAACCTCCGAAGCTCTCGTCAGTTGATATGGAGATCGCGCCCCGCTCCATGATACATGTCATATTCTGAGAAAATGATACCTCCCACCAGCATGCAATTCCCATCGCTCGATCGTCGGACCCAGACCGTAGGCAATGGAGTTCTTTGCTCCCGAGGTACCGTGCGCCAAATACCGAAGGACAAGACAGATCTTCCTCAACGGTGTTGCCATCGTCCGTGAGGCCGCGCCACCGCTCATCCGCCCGAACGCCCTATGTGCGCTCCGCAGCAAGATGTCTGTTACCCACATGGGCGGCTAGCTGACCTTCGCTGCGACCGGAACGAAAGGCTACGTCAAGTTGGCAAGCTGCCTATGATCGGCTTGAGAAAGTCCTCGACAGCGGAAGTTCAGCCTGTGTTCTCCGGTCGCGCCTTTCGAGTTATACGGTCATGCAAGAACCAAGACACCGGCGAGCGGACAAACGCCAAGTGCCACACCGAACGGATCCGATACGAACGATCCGAGGGTTCTTTTTGGCTCAGCCTTCCGGCGTATACCAGATGGGCGACGTCCATGCGCGCTCTTGGATCGCGGTCGGCAATCCGTCCGGCACCTCGACACCTAGCTGCTTGGCATCATAGGTTGACCAGCGCGGCGTCGGGATCTGAAGGACACGTGCATAATAGACCGCAGGCAACGCAGGATCGAACTCGGGATCTGTCCAGGCGACCATCAGCTCCGCGGCCCCGATGTCGTTGGTGTAGCTGGCCTCGGCTACGTCAACCGTGTTGCCAACCAGCTCGCTGCCGTCGGTGCGGCCATCCGAGAGCGCGACGTCATAGATGGCTTCCTTCTGCTCGCCATTCTCGACCCACCCCTTGATCACCTGGATCCGATCGAGATTGGCGCCATCCGCCTCTTTGAGCGCAGCCACGAGGAAGGTCGGCGCCGCACCCTCCGGAGCTGTGGGAAGATCGCCGCCCATGGGCACACCGCCATCGTAAGCAGCCTGCAGCCAGTCCGCGCTTTCGATCACGCCCTCAGGGTAGCCGAAGCCGCCAAACATCCGGACCCGCATCCGCACGCCGGAGGTGGCAAAGGTCTCCTTGCGGACCATGGCGTCGAAGATCGCCTCGCGCGTGTTCGACTCCGCCCAGACCCCGGCCACGCCACCGGAACTGAACTCTCGTACCTGCTGGGCATTTGCGTCGCTGAGCCCCGGGGGGCCTACGAGACGATGTTCAGGGCTGTTCTCAAAGCCGTACTTGCCGGTGTAGTTGTTTTCCTCGATCACTGCGGCCGCGCTGTGGGTATCGCTGTCACCGATGAAGCCGTACTTGAACGGGTTTCCGTTGCCGTCGGCCTCAAGAGCCAATCCGCGGATCAGGGCCTCACGCATGTAGCCACCAACCTTATTCTCCGGCGGTACAGCGTCTGCGGACAGGGTGTAGTCCCAGATCTCAAAGTTTCCGAACTCATCGTTTGGGCTTATCGCCGGGTGGACTTCGGATGTGCCCTTGATCTGGGTAAGTTCGTAGAGTGGCTCATTGCGCATCCGCGTCTCGGCATAGTCGCTGTCGATATCGCTGCCGCCGTAGGTGGTGCCGATCGGGAACATGAGACCGTCACTGGCATTGCCGTTGTGAGGCACGGCAAGGAGTTCCGAACCGTTCTCGCGCTGCAGGTCCATCCAAGCCCAAAGGTCTTCCTCCCGGTCGGATTCAATTGCAGAAAAGGCGTGATCGGACACGTTCTCTGTGTCGCGGAAGATCACCACCCGATGCAGGTTGCGCGAACCGGGGTTGGAGGTCCATTCGAACCCCGCGAATGTGGTAAATTCACCGGGATCGTAGTGTTGGTCGGCGATATCGACGATCTTCTCCCAAACGCTCGACATAATTTCGGAATCGCCGAGGATCGGGTCATTCTGCCCGTTGGATATCCCGTCGAGGATTTCGTTCATGGCAGCGAAGGACGCTTCCGGATCGTCTCCGTTGATCGCGGCCGCAAGTGGATGCTTGCTGACCGGGCTGGTCGGATCGGCGATGAGTGGCAGCGTCCCAAGGTACTCGGCGTGATCGCCGACAGCGTACCAGTCGAGCGGTCGCAGAATCTGTAGGTCCGGGCCACCTCCGCCTCCCGGGATCGCCTCGCCCCTTGCCCACCGGTAGGCTTCGTCGGGGCCGGCGATCGCGCCGTTGATATTGGCATCGAACGACCAGGCGGTATGCACGTGCAGGTTGCCGAAGTAGGCCTCTTTCAGTGGATTTGTCGGCACGTCCTGCGCGAAAACTGCGCTTGCGGCGCAAAGCGCAAGCATCGAGGTGGTGGCAAAAGCGCGAAACATTCCGATCTCCCCGCTAATTATTTGTGAAAAGAGAATATTATGCAGTCAAAGGTTGCACGATTCCCAAGAGCTTGCCACAGGTAATTCGCTCGTGCGGTCCAATCGGCGAGCTCAGGCTTTCCTAGACGGAAACTGTCAAAGCGCGTTACGCTTCGGACGCGTCAACCCTGAGGTGAATCATGAACTGCGCTGCGGGAACGATGAAGTCCTTGCTGCTCGCCACTTTGATCGGAGCAGCGGCAGTCACTGGCATGGTCCAGCCCGTCACCGCCTGCGCGTTCGATGCGGCTCTGCCGGAACGGACCGAGATTGATTGGGTGATCTTGTCGGATCACTTGGTGCTCGCCCGCCAAGACCCGGACACGCCTTATGCCTTCAAGGTGACCGAAACCCTTATAGACGGCGGCAGGAAGCCACGTCTCACAGAATTCCTTGACGCGTACACGCAGCGATCGTTGCTTGCGAACCCAGAGGATGCCGTTCTCTTCGGATTCGACCCGCTTTCGGAGAAATGGCGGCGCATCGCCTATCTTTCGCCCGCTTACCGGGCAGTGGTCGAGCAAGTGATCGCAAAGAAGTCTGGCTGGGACCCATCATTTGATCTCGAACGGCTCGAGATGTTCTCGGCACTGCAGGCAAGTCCGGAGTCCGCGCTGCGCGATCTTGCGCTGCGCGAGCTCGACAAGGCGCCCTATGACGCCCTACGGCGGATCGAGGTGCAAATTCCGGTCGAGGACCTTCTGAAGGCAATGCAGGTTCCACAGTCCTATGCCTACATCCCGATCCGCGCTCTGCTTCTCGGCCTTAGCGGCGATGACGCGGCGCGCGCAAAGCTTCGCGGTTATGTCGAGACGGTGGCTGGCTGGGATCGGGGAACGGATCACCTCGGGGCCTTCGCTGCGGGGCTCGTTGAGATCGATGGTGCAGAGGGAATCGCTCGGCTCGAAGAGTTGATCCTTGCCGATCCCAGCCAGCCTTTGGACAAGCTCGAGCACATCGTGCAGGCGCTCGCGGTCCACAACGGCGTCGGAAGCCCGGACATGCGGCAGGAGATCGCGGCTGCGCTGGATCGTCTTGTCGCGGTTCGTCCGGAAGCTGCGGCTCTGATCGCACGTCGGTTCGGAGCCCTCGATGACTGGTCGCAAGCTTCGAGACTCTCCCAGCTCTTGCAAGACCGCGCCCTGAGGAATGCAGCCGACCTACTGCAGGTCGCCGTATATGTGGCTCAGGCTAGAGAGGTCGCGATTCCGACGGCTGATGCGGTCAAGGGCGGGTAAGCGCCGTTTCATCCGGTTGCATCGCCATGCGCTTGCAGGCCGTTGATAGAGGCCCAAGGTCACTGCGGCATGCTTCGATCGAGCTCCCTAATTCAGTTTCCAGATTTTGCGTCTCAATGTCAGCAGTGTCGACCTCTGCCCCGCGCTGAGGCACACAACCGCATCGGAAGGCAGCTTCGAATGGCTGCGCTGCAGCATCCTAAGTTGGTGACGGATGTCGGCTCAGGGCAATGTGCGTCTTGGGTACAGTTTCAGCTGGCCAAGCACCGCGCCGCTCTGCCGCAAGACCGCTCCGAGCCCATAACTGACCGGAGAGACAACAATGGTCGGCTGTGGTTTTACTGACCATTGGTGTCAGTCGGCAAAATAGTTGGGAAAGTGTTCGAACTCTTCGAGCGCCAGGTTCGAAGGAGCCCAGTGTGTACGCTCGGCCAAGAAGACCTTGGCTGCCTTGCCCAGTCTAGGTTCAGAGTTCAGTGATCCGGCGGGAACAATGACCATTGTCCCGCTCCGATTCAAGAAAGGGAGGCCCGATCCGCACACTCGGCAGAATGCCTTTGCGAAGACGCGACTTGGGTGACGAAAGCACTCGACCTGTTCCCCACCTTTCACCCAGGACAGGCTAGCGGAGTCTGAAAAGAGGTTCGAGGAGTGGGCGGAACCCGAGATGCGCCGGCATTGAGCGCAATGACAGAACAGAAGGAACTTGAAGTCGTTCCTGATAGTGTATTCGACGGCTCCGCAAAGGCAGCCACCAGAGATCAATTCGTCCATATTTTTCTCCATATAACTGATTAACGGCAAGTTTAGGTCGTGTTGACAAAAGGGATTCACATCAGGCTTTGAGCATGATTCAAGCTG
>NZ_JBYNAH010000142.1:0-13504 GCF_059781815.1 Salipiger sp.
CGATACGCTGACGACCTGCCTCGCCACCCTCTGCTGTGGCGGCGAGAATCTGAATCCGTGATCAGAGTGGCCAAGCGGGGGGCAAACTGCCCGCCGCGTCTGAGGAATGCTCTTCTCCAGAAAAAGTACCTCGAATAGCTGAATGCAGCTTCGCTCTGAGGCTGCAGAAACTGAGATACAAAGGCGTCTAAGAAACGCGGGGCTATTCAGTCCAACTCCAGGCGTTCGCCACGCAGAGCCCGCCCACGCAGCTGGGTGAGATTCGCCTTCATGGAGGTTCCGTCAATGAGCACGACGCGTTCGGGCTGCGCCTGCATCGCCCGGATGCGGTGCGCAAACCAGTCCTTGCGCTGCTGTCTTACGTGTGCGCGGCGGCCACCAGCGACTTTTTTGTACGTACAACCGAACTGCGACAGCAGATTGGAAATCGAGGATTGGTGCACCGACCCCCCTTCAGCCTCGGCCAGCGCGTCGCACAATTCAAACAGCGTGATGTCGGGGTTTTACGTGACCAGTTCCTCAGACCTGGGTGCTTTGGGGAAATTTGGGAAATAGTGGGTCATCTCCCTCAAAAAAGTGCGTTCTTCTCACTCATATGGGTGAGGCGCACCTGACAGCTCTATGCCTACGGTGGAGCTTCGGCGGTTTCGAAGGACATTACATATCGATCGGATGGCAAGATGTATATAGATGGAACGGAAGGGGGCGATACCCTTAATGGTACTCGCCGGCATGACTATATCAACGCGCTGGCCGGGAGTGACCTGATCTACAGTTGGGGAGGGAACGACTACATAGCCGCTGGCGATGGAAGTGATTTCATCAATAGCGGTATCGGAAACGACTCGATATATGCCGGGTATGGCGACGATACGATTTTCAGCAGCAATGGGAATGATCTTGTCGACGGTTTTTTCGGAAACGATTTGATATATGATGACAATGGAGATGATACAATTTATGCGGGATCGGGGGATGACTATGTCTTTGCTGGCCGGGGTCAAGACCTCTACGATGGTGGCCCGGGAAACGACACGATAAACTATGACTACAGTAATGGAGGATGGGTTTTTGACCTTCAGGCTGGCAGCGCGGAAAGTCGAAGCGGCTCGACTGTAGAGCAAATGCTACGCTTCGATAATATCATAGGCAGCCTCGGATCGGACGTCATTTATGGTACGAGTGGTACAAATCTCCTCGACGGCATGGATGGCGACGATCTCGTGTACGGCCGATCTGGCACGGATACCATCCTTGGTAGGAAGGGTAATGATACGCTGTCTGGGGACGCTGGTGCTGATAGCATCAATGGCGGTTCCGGGGACGATTTCCTTATCGGAGGGGGTGGGAACGACATCCTCGTCGGAGGAGAGGGCAACGATCTTCTGACCGGAAACGAAGGGACGGATGTTTTCTACGGGGGCTCTGGACAAGACACTATCAGCTACCTGTACAGCGACGGGGGCTGGGAGATCGATCTGAGGTTTGGTCGCGCGTTAAGCAGGTCCGGTCCGACCGACGAGTCGTTTTCCAGCATAGAACACGTAACGGGGAGCGCTGGTGACGACCGGATATTCGGTACGTCCTCGGCGAATTTCCTGACCGGGCTTGGTGGAGATGACAGTATCTACGGGCTGGAAGGAAATGACGCGCTCCAGGGAAACTCAGGAGATGACACACTTCTGTCGGGCGCAGGATCAGATCTGCTTCACGGCGGGAGTGGGGATGACTTCCTGTTTGACCAGGAGGGCAGCAGCAGGCTCTACGGCAACTCGGGGAATGACACGATCCTGGCGGACGATGGCCAGGACGCCGTTTACGGAGGCCCGGGAAATGACAGCATTCTGGCCGGCGCAGGAGACGATACCGTTGAAAGTGGAGGGGGGACGGATACCGTATACGGCGGGAGTGGCAATGACATACTGCGCATGAATGGTTCGGGAGAGTGCTACGGGGGCACTGGAGACGATCTGGTCGTCACCCTATTTTCGCCGAATGGCATTCGAGATGGAGGGCTCGGACAAGATACGATCTGGTTCAGTGTGAGCGGCAACCGTCCTGAGGTTCTGCGTCTTGATATGGAGACCGGTGAGACGAACTACTCGGGAAATTCGGCTCTGAACTTTGAGGCTTTATACAGCGAGTTATCTCAGAACGAGATTTTTGGGACAGCGGGAGATAATCGCATAACCACTTTGGATGGTGATGACGTAATATATGGTCGCGACGGCGCCGATCGCATCCAGACTGGCGAGGGGGATGATCAAGTATATGGAGGGGCTGGAGATGATTCACTGTTTGCCGGTCCTGGAGACGATGTTATTTTCGGAGGAGCGGGCTCCGATAGTATCTACGGTGTTGCAGGGGATGACACCATTTTTGGAGGAGCAGGCGCTGACCTGATTTTGGGGGGAGGCGGGGCTGACGTCATGGAAGGAGGAGGCGGCGATGACCAATTCATTTTGTCTGGGGCCGAATATGGGGTTGGCACCGCCACTATACGCGACTTTTCTGGTGCCGGACTTGCCACGGGCGACGTCATAAATCTTGAGAACGTTGACGCTGACCAAACGCAGAGCGGCATTGATAGCTTCACCTTCTGGGGCGTTCTCGATGATGAACAAGGTTTAAGTTTCGGGGCAGGTTCACTTTGGCTCTTGGAGCTGAACGGAGAAACGGTCGTGAGAGCCTGCGTCAATAACGATGGCATCGCGGATCTTACAATTCGCATTGAAGATGGCGCTGTGCTAGCTTCCAGCTATATCGCGGAGGATTTTGTGCTCTGAGGGGCCGGACGGGCGATGATGATGGGTTGGGTAGCCCCTCCTGACGGAGCTTGTGCCAGATTGATCCATGAAGGATCAGGAGGAAAAGGCTATGAAGGAAGTCTCTATCATCGACGTTGACCTGGCGAAGTAGGTCTTTCATTTGCACGGAGCGACAGCAGCTGGCGAGGTCGTGTTTCGCAAGAAACTGTCGCGCAAGCTAGTTCCTAGCGTTCATGCAGATGCATCCGCTGTGCTTCTCGGCCTTCCCGAGCAACTCCTGCGGGCTCCGGCAACGCCGCCGGTGAGGGGAGAGCCGACAGCGGTGTCCGCGGATCTGGGTAGCGGTTTTCTGGCGGGAATCACGAGCCGCACTGCTGCCCGCCCGACCGACTGCGGACCATCATGTCATCCTCCGATCGAGTGAAGAACGCCCGCCGCCATGCCTTTAGGCTAGGGCCCGGTACCGCGTGGTTGCCGGAGCATGCTGGCGCCGCATCCCGCGCCCCGCGACGCCGCCGGATGGACCGGGCCATGGATGGTCTCGTCCGACCGGGCCGGGCCAGGATGCAGGTCCTTCGCGGCACCAGTCGCGCCCAATGCAAAAGGAGCAGGAACGTGAACGGTTTCATGTCACTTCTGGCAAGCTACTACCTGTGCGGGGCCGTCCTCGGGCAGGACACGCTGCCCCATGAGCTCGACCTTCGCTGCGCAGTCACGGTGGAAACGGTCGGGATTGCCTTTCTCTCCGAAGAGGAGCGCGATGCGATTGCCAGCATCGGCCTTGCTCAGGGGCCCATGATGCATGACGGCCTGCTGCGCTTCCAGGAATGGGAGGCGGACCATGCGGCACTGGTCGAAGCTTTCGAAGACGCGGCCCGAGCCATCGCGCTGACGATGCGGTAGTGGCGGCGCCGAGCCACCCGGCAGCAGGGCGCGTCAATGCCGGAGCTGGTCGATCCCCGTGACCAGGCGCGCCAGTTCAGGCTGGCGCGATACCCCGGTCTTGGCAAAGAGCGCTTTCAGCTGGCTGCGCACCGTGTTCAGCGTCACCTCGCGCTCGGCGGCGACCTGGGCCAGCGTCTGACCGTGGCCCAAAGCCACCGCGAGATCGGCCTCGGCGGGGCTGAGATCGAACAGCGAACGCAGCACCGCGTGGTGGCTGCAGGGCAACGCGGTTGCCGTCTGGATGGCGATCAGGCCGAGCCTCGCGCCCTGCGGCAGCCCCAGGCCGGACGCCCGGTCCTCGGTCAGCGGCGCCGCAAGCAGCCAGGCAGGGGCCGGGCTGCCGGCGCCCAAGGTGATGCTGCTGCCGCAGCCCTGCTCGATGCCGCATAGCAGGGCCTGCAGCCGGTCACGGTCCGCCGCCTCGCACGCGGCCAGGCGGCGGTGCGACAAAGCCAGATGCGGGACCGCGCGTAGCGCCTCCTCACCGGCGCGGTTGGCATGGACGATCCGTCCGGACGCCTCGGCGATCAGCACCGGCAAGGCCAGCAGGTCGAGCGCCTCCCGAAGTGCGCCGGCGCGGGACTGCTGGCACAGGACCGAGCGGCGCAGCGCCATGGCCCGGCGCAGATGCGGCGACAGGACCGCGGCGATCTCATGCATCTGCGCCTCGTGCGCCGGGTCACGCGCCTCGCGGAAGAGGGCCAGCGTCGAAATCTGCCGCTGGTCCCGGGCAAACAGAACGCCCAAGCAGCGATGCAGCCCGGCGGGCTTCCAGACCTCTTCGTATAGCGGATTTCCGCGCCATTCCTCGGGTCGGACAAGGTCGGTGCTGCAGATCGGCTGGCCTACCTGCACCAGGTGCGTCCGGTGGGCCAGGAGGTTGCAATGCATCAGCCGCGCCATCGGCGCATCGAACTCCGGATCGATGCCACTGCTCTCCTCAATGCCGCCACCGCCAATGTCGCGGTGGCAGAAGATCGCGCAGCGGCTGCGCGTGGTGCGGCGCAGCAGGTCCAGCGTACGGGGGATGGCGTTTTCGGCGAAGGCGATCTCGTAGATCTCGCCGATCACCCCATTCAGGTCGGGAGGGCCGGTCAGGCTGTCAAGATGATCCATGCCGTGTAGCCTTTCCCTGGCTTCGCCCGCGGGCGGCCAGTGCTGAAAGTGCAGAAAGAGACGGGACAAGGTCACCCCGACTCACATGTCCAAGCCGATCGGCATCCCCCGATCGGGGGATGTGCCCGACTCCATGGGCCATGATTACAAAAAATTGCGGCAAAAGAGAGATCGTGATGGACTTTTCGACTTCTGCGAGATGGGCGATGCGGCGGGCTATGACGTCGAAGGAGCCAATCCATTCGACCTAATCTGGGACATCGATAGCGGCCCTGGTGGCGCTGACAGCGGGCCCCTGCTCTGACAGCCCGCCCGGGAGGAGGACCCGACAAGTCAGCCGAAGGCCAGCCCCGCGCCGGGGCCGGCCGCCACACTAGCGGTCCCCCGGCATCGGCGCCCGGCCAGCAGGACGGCGAGACCTGCCTGGCGCGAAACCCCGGACTTGGACCGATCGCAACGCTGCCGCCCCTGCTGCATCGGAAGTTCCGCCGGTAGCCGAGTCGCATGCCGTATCACGCAACGCATCCCGCGATCGGGTGATGCCTTGCCGTCGCGCCGAATGCAGGCTTGTCCCGCCGATTGCAAACAAGGAGCAGGCCCATGGACTGTCCCAGCCTTCCGCGGGAAGCGGCCCCGTCCTCTGGCCATTCGCTCTGAGGCGCGGTGGGCCGTGGCCTCGCCGGGGCGACAGCGCGGCTGCGCGGACCTGGCGGCTGCTACAACACCGCGAACCTTCTCGCCCTGGCAGCCGGCATGAGTGCGCAATGCCTTGCCGCCACCGATGGCCGGGCGCAGTCGAAGGCGGCGGCCCTCCGGACCTATTTCTTCGGAGATCCCGGAGCCACATGGCTGACCGTCGCGGTTGCCCTCTTCCTCGCGGCAGGAGAGCTCTATCATCGCGCCTGGGCCGCAGCAGGGCCGCCCTCGCCGCGGCTGACGCAGTGGGGCGATCTTCTATCCGGAGTGGGTGCGCTGGCGCTTGCCCTGTCGCTGGCCAGCTACGGGAACCTCGTGCTCGCCATACTGTCGGGCCTGCTGCTCGCCGTCGGAAAGCTGGGCAATGCGGCTTGCTTTTCCAGCCCGTCGATCACTGCGGTGTTCCGCAGCGCCGCGCTGCTCAGCCGGATCTTCGTTCTGGCCACCCTGACGCCGATGCTCGCAGCTGCGGCCCTGCAGCCCGGTGACGCCGCGATGGCGCTAATTCACGCAGTTCGCACGCTGATCTGCTGCCGTGCTGACTACCTGCTGATGCGCCAAGCGTGACTGCGTCCCCGTCCACCGGGCCCGACGGGCGCTTTCCGGACGCACCGGCGCTGCAAGAGAAGATCGGCGCTGGCCCCACCACCGGCACCATCGTGACTTGCGGATCGTGATTGACCGCCTGCACCCTTGCGCTCAGACTGGCACGGATCGGTCGGGAGGCCAAACTCTACGACGGCTCCTGGGCGGAATGGGGAACCGGGCAGCTCGGCCCGATCAAGACCTGACACATATCGGCTTCGGCCGCGCTCGTCCTTCAGGTGGGCGCGGCACCGGGAATGGCCGTTTGTCCGGCCAGGTTCTGTGAAACATCATTATTCGTGTGCCTTTTTGGCCTCACATGTACCAAGAACTACAATCGGACACCCCTGAGGGGATCGAAGCGCCGAACGGCTTCCTCCAGGTCCACAGTCCCGGCGGCACGCCCGATCTGAGCGCGCCCGTCGCTCTGGAGCACAGCCTATTGCGGCTCGAAACCATCTCACCGAGCATCAAGCGCTTTCCGGTTTGCTATGCCGCGCATCGCGCCGTCGACGCAGCGCTTGCTCTGCATACGATACCGGATTGCGACGGAGGAGGAGGGCACTGCCACAGCTCGCCGAAGCGTTTGGCACCAGCCAGATGCCGATTCGCGAAGCGACAAACCGACTGGTGGCGGGAAAAGCGATGGAAGCCCCGCCGCGTCGCTCTCTACGTATTCCCGACGCGACCTTAGCGAGCTTGGAGACCCTGTTGCCCTTGCGTTTACTGCTCGAAAGGGAAGCTGCGAGGCTGCGTGAGCCGCCGTGTGGGAGAGACGGAGATGTCACCGCTCTCACGAGTGGTAGTTCATGATCTCGGGACGATATCAGCGGGAGGAGAGCCTTGTTGAAGCCACTCCCCGTCAAATTTCCCGCGGCCGGAGGTCGTGTATGGCGGATTCCGTGTTTTTCGGACATGAGTGACCTCGGCTAACCGGGCGACCCAGTCGCGGACGGTTTCATACGAAACCGTCTCGCCACGCTCCCCCAACAGATCTTCCACATCCCCCAGACTCTGTGCAGACCGATGGTAGGCCCAAACGGCACAACCAAAATCCCACTCCGCTGGAAAAGGAAGCCCTCGATCCGAGGCATGTCGGCGATATCGAACACGGCTGTGAGCTATCCCGCTGCGAAGTTAGCGACAACCTGACAAAGCCAGCGCGACTACCACGCGGCCTCGTAGATCGACCGGGCATCTCCCTCGCCGACCTCGCGCGGGTTGTTGACCAGAAGCCGCCCCTGCAGCATCGCGTCCCGCGCCATTCCCGAAAGCGCCTCACCAGGGATGCCCACATCGCGCAGCCGGCACGGCATCTCGAGATCGCGCGCCAGCTCTTCGAGCGCCGAGATTAGCGCGTCGCAGCGGACTTCGGTGCCCGCGATGGTCGCGAGCTCGGGAAAGGCATCGGCTGCGATCTCGGCATAGATCGTATGCGCCTCAGGCGCGTTGAACCGCAGCACATGCGGCAGCACCAGCGCGTTGGACAGCCCGTGCGGCACGTGAAAGCCGCTTCCGATCGGATAGGCCAGCGCGTGCACCGCGGCGACCGGCGAATTGGCAAAGGCCTGGCCAGCTAGCATCGACCCGAACAGCATCGCACCGCGCGCCTCGACATTGCCCGGCTCCGCCACCACGGTCCGGATGTTGGCGCCCAGCAGGCGCAGTGCCTCGCGGGCAAGCATCCTGCTCAGCGGGTTGTTGTTGGGGCTGGCCGAGGCGTAGCTCTCGATGGCGTGCACCATGGCATCGACGCCGGTGGCGGCGGTGATCTGCGCCGGAAGCCCGGTGGTGAGCAGAGGATCAAGCAGCGCGATGTCGGGCAGGATCACCGGTGACGAGACTCCGCGCTTCTCGACATCGCTCACCGTGAGGATCGAGACCGGGGTGACCTCCGAGCCCGTGCCCGCGGTGGTCGGCACCAGCACCAGTGGCAGGCGCGGCCCCTTGGCGTTGTCCACGCCCCAGGCCTCATCCAGCAGCTCTCCCGAGCCCAGCAGAAGTGCCACAACCTTGGCGACGTCGAGCGAGGATCCCCCGCCGAAGCCTACCACCCCGGTCACGCCGGCCGCCCGGCCGGCCTCTATCGCAGCCTTGAGAATTGGCAGCGTGGGATCGGGTTCGATGCGGTCGAAGATGGTGACCTCCGCGCCGCTCGCTGCGAGCGATGCCAGAGCGCCGTCGCACAGCCCGAGTTCTTGCAAGCCCGGATCGGTGACGAATAACACCCTCGCGCCCAGCAGGGCGCCCGGGATCACGCCGAGTTCGTCGGCCGCGCCCGGTCGAAAAACCACCGATTTCGTAGTATTGAACGTGAATCCTTGCATGCGTTTCCCCTTGTTCGGTCGCTGCCTCAGCCGTTTGCCTTGGCCTTCAGGATCGCCATCAGCATTTCGTCCCGCCACAGACGGCGCGCATCCAGATCCTCTTGCGGTAGCGCCTCCCGGCGTTCGGCATCCGCCCGCGCCACCGCCTCCGGACGCCAATTCCGGTCGGCGTCGCGCTGCGCGGCGAAGCCGGAGAACATCGCTCCAAGCCGCATCGCGTAGTCGGCGAGCCCCTGCGGCGCGTTCAGGTCGATGGTCTCGAACGGCCCCATGAAGGCCCAGCGGAGCCCCAGCCCGTCGCGCACCGTGCGGTCGATATCTTCAGCGCTGGCGTAGCCCCCGGCCAGCAGTGCGAAGGCCTCGTCGAGCAGGGCTCCCTGAAGCCGGTTGAGGACGAAACCCGGGATCTCGCGCGAGAGCGACACGGGCGACTGCCCCACCGCCTCCATGAGCGCGCGCACCTGTCCTGGCACGTCGCCATCGGTCCATGGCGTCGGTACGATCTCGACGATTGGCACAAGGTGGGGCGGATTGACCGGGTGAACCACCAGCATGCGGGCGCGGTTGGCGCAATCGCCAGGAAGTCCGAGCCGGGAAAGCCCGATGTCGAGGAGCCACACACCGCATGCGGCGCAAGGGCCGCCCCGATGGCGGCGCTGGTCTCGCGCTTCACGTCGATGCGCTCGAAGGTGGACTCTTGCACGTAATCGGCGCCACGCACCGCCTTTTCGAGGCTCGGCGCAAACCTTATACGCGCTAGCCATGCCTCGGGGTTGTCGCACAGACCGACCGCCGCCATGCCCGAGAGGGTTGCGGCAATCTGCGGCCGGATCTCCGCTTCCGCATCGAGGCGAGCATCGAAGATCCGGACCTGTCTACCGGCCCGGGCAAAGACGATGGCCCAGCCCTGCCCCACCAGCCCGGCTCCGATGATGGCGACGGTCGCAATTTCAGTCATCTGGTCGACTCCCTAACTCTGCAATCGCCCTTAGCCGGCAGCAAAGAGCCAGGGCTGGCGCTGACGATGCTGCGCCTCGAAGCGGCGGATCTCCTCCCTCTCCCGGTTGAGGATCACGTCAATCTCATCCCAACCCTCGGCAAATGCCTGCACTGCCCCGTCGGAGAGCTCAAGAGCTGCCACCGCGTAGCCATCGACGGTCAGGCTGCGGCCCGGCAGATCGACGCCAAAGCGCGCTCCGACCTCGGCTCGCTGTGCCAGCTCGTCACATTGCGCCGCCGGCAGGCGGACGCAGAGCAACCCGTTCTTGAGCGCGTTGCCGGCGAAGATGTCGCCGAAATCCGGCGCGATCACCACCCGGATACCCCAATCGACAAGGGCCCAAACCGCCTGCTCACGCGAGGAGCCGCAGCCAAAGCCCGACCCCGCGATCAGCACCTTGGCGTCGCGCAGTGCGGGATCGTTGAACGGATGCTCGGCCTGCATGGTGCCGTCGGGCGCATAGCGCCGGTCGCGGAACAGGCACTCGTCCATCCCATCTCGGTCGATCTTGAGCAGAAAGCGGGCGGGAAAGATGATGTCGGTGTCGATATTGGTCTCGGGCAGGGAAATCGCCTGCGACTCGACCCGGATCAGCGGGGCGCTCATGGTCGGGCCTCCAGTGTGCGTATGTCGGTGAGCGTGCCGGTGACGGCGGCGGCGGCGGCCATCGCCGGCGACACAAGATGCGTGCGCCCGCCACGGCCCTGCCGGCCCTCGAAGTTGCGGTTCGAGGTCGAGGCCGAGCGCTGGCCTGGCGCCAGCATGTCGCCGTTCATGGCGACGCACATCGAACAGCCTGCCTCGCGCCATTCGAACCCGGCCTCGGTAAACACACGGTCGAGCCCTTCGGCTTCTGCCGCCTGCTTGACCAGCCCTGAGCCCGGCACGACCAGCGCCCGTACGCCGGGCGCGACCCTGCGGCCGCGCAGCACCGCCGCAGCGGCCTGGAGGTCGGCGAGCCGACCGTTAGTACAAGAGCCGATGAAGACTGTGTCGATCGGCGTGCCGGCCACCGGCCGGCCCGCCTCGAGCCCCATGTAGCTAAGCGCCTTGCGGATGCGTCCCGCGCGCTGCGCATCGGAGAGGGTCTCAGGGTCAGGCAATGAAGCATCAATCGCGATGGCGTCCTCGGGCGAGGTGCCCCATGTGACGAAGGGCGCCACCGCAGTGGCATCGAGCATTACCTCGCGGTCGAAGCGCGCGTCAGGATCGCTCGGCAGGGTCCGCCAGTAGGCGACGGCGGCCTCCCAGTCGGCCCCCTCCGGCGCCATCGGTCGGCCCTTCAGCCAGTCGAAGGTGGTGTCGTCAGGCGCGATCAACGCAACCCGGGCCCCGGCCTCGATGGCCATATTGCACAGCGTCATGCGGGCCTCCATCGGCAGCGAGCGGATCGCCGCGCCCTGATACTCAATGGCATGCCCCGAGGCCCCGTTGGCCCCGATTTGCGCGATCAGCGCCAGCGCAAGATCCTTGGCAGTGACGCCGAGGGGCAGCGCCCCCTCGATCCGCACCACCATGGTGCGGGCACGGCGCTGCGCCAGTGCCTGCGCAGCCATCACGATACCGCATTCCGAGGCGCCGACTCCAAAGGCCAGTGCCCCGAAGGCGCCATGGGTCGAGGTGTGGCTGTCGCCACAGGCCAGCGTGATCCCCGGCAGGGTGAAGCCCTGCTCGGGCCCGACCACGTGTACGATGCCCTGCCGCCGGTCGAGCAGCGGGATGAAGGGAATGCCGTGACGGTCGACGTTCTCGACCAGACGCGCGGTCTGCGCCCGCGCCTGCGGGTCGGCGATCGGTCGGTCGCGATGCTGCGTCGGCACCGCGTGGTCCGGCACAGCGAGGTTTGCCGTCGGGCGGTGCGGGGTTAGTCCGCGTCGCTCCATCGCCACGAAGCTCTGCGGCGTCGACACCTCGTGGAGAAGGTGCCGATCCACATAGAGAAGCGTCGTGCCGTCCTCGCGCTCTCGCACGACATGGCTCTCCCAGAGCTTCTCGTATAGCGTGCGCGCCCTGTTGTCGCTGTTCGCCTCTGACATCAGACAGCCTCGGCCCATTCCTTTTCGAAGGACCAGATGTCCTCGAAGCCGAGCAGCTTGTTCATCTCGGCGAAGGAATAGAGGTCGATGTCGTCGCTGGTCATCCCGTTGGCGAGCAGATCCCCATAGGCTTTCTCCAGCGCCCGTGTCACCGCGAGGAAGCCCACCGCCGGGTGGATCGCGATGTCGTAGCCGAGCTCGGCCAGACGCTCGGCAGAGAGCAACGGCGTGCGCCCGCCATTGACCATGTTGGCAAAAAGAGGCGCCTTCACCGCTTCGGACACGGCGGCCATCTCAGCCTCGCTCTCTGGGCTCTCGATAAAGACCACGTCGGCGCCGGCCTCGGCATAAGCCTGACCGCGCGCGATTGCCTCGTCGATGCCCAGCGAGGTGCGGCTGTCGGTGCGGGCGATGATCAGGAAATCATCCGACTTGCGTGCCTTGGTGGCGACCTCGATCTTGCGTTGCATATCCGAGGTCGAGATCACCCGGCGAAACGGCGTGTGGCCGCATTTCTTGGGGAATTCCTGATCCTCCATCTGCATCGCGGTCACGCCGGCGGCCTCGTAGCCCTCGACGGTGGTTCGCACGTTGAGCAGCCCGCCATACCCGGTATCGGCATCGGCGATTACCGGCAGCTCGGTGCGCTTGCAGATCTGCGCCACACGCTCGAGCATGTCGCGATAGGTGGCGATTCCCGCATCGGGCACGCCGAGATACGAGGCGACGGTGCCGTAACCGGTAACGTAGAGCGCCTTGAAGTCCAACGAGTTCGCCATCAGTGCCGAGATCAGGTCGAACACGCCGGGGGCGACGACAAAATCCTTGGCGGCAATGGCTTGTTTCAGTCTGGGATCTGCCATGGGTCTGGTCCTTGCTTTTGTCAGGCGTCGCCGCGGCGCGGGTCGCCCTGTTGAGGGAATTGGGATGAGGATTTGCGGCGGGTCGACAGCCAGAACGACAGCGCCACGGCGCCGGCGATTAGCGCCAGAAGGGCCAGCGACATCGGCCGGGTTACCATCGGGCTTAGGCTGGAGCTGCCGAGCTGCCAGGTGCGCACAAGGTTGCCTTCCATCATCAGCCCCAGCAGCAGGCCGATGACCGTCGCGACCACCGAATAGTTATACCGCTTGAGCACGAGCCCCAGAAGCGAGAAGACAAGCAGCGTCACCGGTCCCGACATGCTCGAGGTGAGCGCGTAGGAGCCCAGCACGGTGCAGATTACGATCGGCGGCAGCAAGAAGCCAAGCGGCACCCGCACGAGGTAGACGATCAGGCGGATGAAGAGCAGCCCAATGATGCCGAGCATCACCGCCTGGATCAGATTGCCGGCGATGATCGCGTAGACCACGTCCTTTTGGTCGCTGATGAAGCGCGGCCCGCCAGTGATGTTGTGCATCGAGAAGGCCGAAAGCATGATCGCTGTCGCCGCGCTCGAGGGGATGCCGAGCGCCAGTAGCCCCACCATCGAGCCGCCTTCGGAGGACGAGTTGGCGGATTCCGCGGCAACGACACCGTTCGGGTTGCCCTTGCCGAAGCTGCCGGGATCCTTCGAGAACTGCCGGGTGATGGTGTAGCTGACGAGGTTGGCGATCGACGAGCCGATGCCGGGGATCACGCCCAGCCCGGAGCCGATCAGCGACCCGCGCGTCAGCGTCGGGAGGTAGTGCCGGATATCGAGGAAGCCGCTGCCGATCTCGCGGATCGACACGCTGCGCTTGTCCTGCGCCTCGACGAGGTAGTCGTGCTTGACCAGCCGGAACAGCTCCGAGGCCGCGAAAATGCCGATGATCGCCGCATTCGCGTCGATGCCGTCAAGCAGGTAGATCGACCCGAAGGTACCGCGCTCGATGCCGGCCGAGCTCATTCCGATCAGCGACAAAAGCACGCCGATGGCGCCGGCGACGACGGCACGGGCGAACCAGCCCTCGGTCATCAGCCCGATCAGCAGCAAGCCGATCACCGCGACCAGGAAAAGTTCGGACGGGCCGAGCCGCAGCACGAAGCCCGAGATCGGCTCAAGCACCACGA
>NZ_JBYNAH010000143.1:0-13494 GCF_059781815.1 Salipiger sp.
GCTGCACCGTGCAGCGGCTGCCGCTGATCTCCTTCACCACGCCTTCCAGCGTGTTGTTCTCGCCGATGAACTGCGCCACGAAGCTGTTCAGCGGCGCCTCGTAAAGCTCGTCCGGCGGCGCCAGCTGCTGGATGCGGCCATCGTCGAACACCGCGACGCGGTCCGACATGGTCAGCGCCTCGGTCTGATCGTGAGTCACGTAGACCACGGTGATGCCCAGACGGTGCGCGAGATCGGTGATCTCGAACTGCATCTTCTCGCGCAGCTGCTTGTCGAGCGCGCCGAGCGGCTCGTCCATCAGAACCAGCTCGGGCTCAAACACCAGCGCGCGCGCCAGCGCGATCCGCTGCTGCTGACCGCCCGAAAGCTGCGCCGGACGGCGGCCGCCGAACGCGCCCATCTCGACCATGTCGAGCGCCCGCATCACCTTCTTCTCCCGCTCGGACTTGCCGATCTTGCGCACTTCCAGCGGGAAGGCGAGGTTCTCGGCAACGGTCATGTGCGGGAAGAGCGCGTAGTTCTGGAAGACCATCCCGATGCCGCGCTTGTGGGGCGGGATGTTGTTGATGCTGACCCCGTCGAGCTTGATCTCGCCATGGGTGGCGGTCTCGAATCCTGCCAGCATCATCAGGCAGGTGGTCTTGCCCGACCCGGACGGCCCGAGCATGGTCAGGAACTCGCCCTTGGGCATGGTGAGGTTCAGATCTTTGACGACGAGAGTCTCGCCATCATAGCTTTTCTGAACACGTTCAAAGGCGACGAAGGCGTCGCTTGTCCCGGTATCTGGCAAATCCGGCTCCCCGTTGATGTCTCGCGGATTGTCCCCGCTGTCTTGTGGGTCAAACTAAACCGCGTCCGTCCACGTCTTGCAACCGCATAGACGCGAGAGAAAGCCTAGCCCCCTCAACACGGGAGATCCGGGCACGAAAGCGGCACTTCACAGCCAAAAGCGCCACCCGTTCAGGTCGTTTCGGTACATTCGACTTTCACGATTCAGTCGCCCGCACCCGGGGCAGCGCATGTCAGAGCGGCTCCGAGCCTCCAAAAACGGGATTTTCCGGGTGATCCGGGCCGACAAGTGCACAACTTCTGATCACTCGCAGGGTTTTTCAGCGCCACCATCCCATGAGCGACGCGGCATGTCGGTTTTTGACAGCCGAAGTTGTGCACAACTGTCTAGCTGGGGCGAAGACCACCCCCGGAGAGACCCATGCGACAGCACCGATTCCAGAAAGACCTGCCCTTCTCCGAGGCCGAGTATGAACGCCGTCTCGCCAAGACCCGCGCCGCCATGGACAAGGCCGGCGTCGAGGTTCTGCTGGTCACCGACCCGTCGAACATGGCGTGGCTCACCGCCTATGACGGCTGGTCGTTCTACGTCCATCAGGGCGTGCTGGTGTTCCACGATGCCGATCCGGTCTGGTGGGGCCGCAACCAGGACACCAACGGTGCCGTGCGCACCGTCTGGATGGGCGACGACCGGGTCATCGGCTATGCCGACAACTACGTGCAGTCGACCGAGCGCCACCCGATGGAAGACCTCGCCCAGCGCCTGATCGGCATGGGGCTCGAGGGCGCCCGGCTCGGTGTCGAGATGGAGAATTACTACTTTTCCGCCAAGGCCTTCATGGCGCTGGCCGACAGCCTGCCCGAGGCCACCATCGTCGACGCCACGGCGCTGGTGAACTGGCAGCGTAACATCAAGTCCGCCGAAGAGATCGCCTTCATGCGCAAGGCGGCGCGAATCTCCGAAAAGATCGTCGACGGCCTGCTCGAACGGGTCGAGCCCGGCGTTCCGAAGAACGAAGTGGTGGCCGAGATCCAGCGCGATGCCATCCTCGGCGTCGGCGAGGACTGGGGCGATTACGCCTCCATCGTGCCGCTGCTGCCCTCGGGCTCCGATGCAGCCGCGCCGCACCTCACGTGGGATGGCCGCCCCTTCAAGAAGGGCGAGGCCACCTTCTTCGAGATCTCCGGCTGCTACCGCCGCTACCACACGCCGTTCTGTCGCACGATTTTTCTTGGCCAGCCGCCCGACCTGTTCCTCGCCGCCGAGGACGCGCTGGTCGAGGGGCTCGAGGCCGGGCTTCAGGCCGCCCGCGCCGGCAACCGCGCCTGCGATATCGCCAACGCGCTGGCCGCGCCGCTGGAGCGCGCCGGGATCGAGCGCGGCGCCCGCTGCGGCTATCCGATCGGCCTGAGCTACCCGCCGGACTGGGGCGAGCGCACCATCTCGCTGCGCGCCGAGGACGAGACCGTCCTGCAGCCCGGCATGACCTTCCACTTCATGCCCGGCCTGTGGATGTCGGACTGGGGGCTGGAAATCACCGAATCGATCCTGATCACCGAAGACGGGGCGGCGGAATGCTTCTGCGACCGTCCCCGCCAGATGTTCGTCAAACCCTGAGGAGCCAACCATGCTGAAAGAGACCGAAGCGATTCTCGCCGACCTCATCTCCTTTCCCACCGTGTCGAGCGACAGCAATCTCGACATGATGGCGTGGATGGCCAACTGGCTCGAACATCACGGTGCGAAGGTCGAACTCTTCGCCGATGCCAGCGGCGCCAAGGCCAACATGTTCGCCACCATCGGCCCGGATGTTCCCGGCGGCGTGGTGCTCTCGGGCCATTCCGACGTGGTACCGGTGACCGACCAGGTCTGGCACTCGAATCCGTTCCACCTGACCGAGCGCGACGACCTGCTGCTGGGCCGCGGCGCCTGCGACATGAAGGGCTTCATCGCCGCCGCCATCGCCATGGCCGATCCGCTCTCCAAGACGCCGCTGAAGCGCCCGGTGCACCTGTGCTTCACCCATGACGAGGAGGTTGGCTGCATGGGCGCCCGCGCGCTGGTGCCCGAGCTCGAGCGCCGTGGCTACGCCCCGCGCATCGCCATCGTCGGCGAGCCCACCGACATGAAGATCATCGAAGGCCACAAGGGCTGCTGCGAATACACCTGCCGCTTCCACGGGCTCGAGGGCCACGGCTCGGCCCCCGAGCGCGGCGTCAACGCGGTGGAATACGCGGTGCGCTACGTCACCCGCCTGATGAGCCTCGCCGAGCAGCTCAAGACCCGGGTGCCCGCCAATTCGCGCTTCGATCCGCCCTGGACCACGGTCAATGTCGGCCGGCTCTATGGTGGCGTCGCGCATAATGTCATCCCCGGCCTCGCCGAGGTCGACTGGGAGATGCGCCCGGTGCAGGCGGGCGATGCGCAGTTCGTCAAGGAGGCGCTCGAGGCGTATGTCGAGACCGAACTGCTGCCGGCGATGCGCAAGGTGAACCCCGCCGCCCGCATCGAGACCCAGGTGATCGGCGAGGTCGCCGGGCTTGAGCCGATGTCCGACAACGCCGCCCGCGATCTGGTGGCCCAGCTCACCGGCGATGCGACCTGCGGCGTGGTGCCGTTCAGCACCGAGGGCGGGCTGTTCCAGGAGATGGGCATGTCGGTGGTGATCTGCGGCCCCGGCTCGATTGCGCAGGCCCACAAGCCCGACGAATATGTCTCGCGCCAGCAGCTGTCGCAGTGCCTGACCATGCTGGAGGGCATCGGGCGGAGCGTCGCCGCGTGAGCAGCGCCGCGGCGCGCCACCAGCGCCTGCATGCGGAGCTGCGCCAGCGCATCTGCCTGCTCGATTACCCGCCGGGCACGAAGCTCTCGGAAGAGGCGCTGGCGGCCGAGTTCGGCACCTCGCGCACGCCGCTGCGCCGGGTGCTGGCCCGGCTCGAGGACGAGGGGCTGGTGGAAAGCCGCCACGGCATCGGCACGCTGGTGACCGATGTCGACATGGCGCTGATGGCGCAGGTCTACGATCTGCGCCTGCACCTGGCGGCGCTGGTGGGGCAGCTCGACCCAATGCCGGTCACGCCCGCGCTGATGGCCGAGATCCGCGCCTTCGTCGCCCGCGGCGAGACGCTGCTCGCCGCCCCAGACCCGCGCGCCTTCGCCGAGCTCAACAGCGCCTATCACGACTTCGGCCTGTCGCTCACCGGCAACGCGCCACTGCGCGAGACCGCCGCCCGGCTCTACTACCTCACCGCCCGCATCTGGCTGACCTCGATCCCGCGCATGGATCTCGGCACCGAATGCGCCATCTTCCTCGGCGAGATGCGCGAGACCGAAACCGCCCTCGCCGCCGGCGACACCGCCGCCGCCGCCCTGATCCGCCGCGCCCATATCTCGATGAGCGTGCACCGCATGACCCGCTGACCCCGCCAGCGCACCAAACCTCGCCCCACACGGGCACAGCGCCGGCCACCGCGCCCCCATCTTCTCTGGTTCAAAAATACCTCGGGGGAGTCGCAGCTCCGCTGCGACGGGGGCAGCGCCCCCTCTTCCCCGCGCCACCACGCCAAGCACCGCCGGGCAGGCAAACCCACCGGCTCAGAGCGAATCCGCCACCCGGAATCCCTCCGGGATCGCGTCCCGCCCCTGCAGCAGCAGATCCGCCATCACCCCGGCCACCTTCGGTGCCATGCCGAAGCCGATCTTGAAGCCGCCATTGGCGATGAAATGCCCCTCCCGCCCGGGCCATGCACCCAGCATCGGCGCCCGGCTCTTCGCGCGCGGTCGCACCCCGGCCCAGCGCTCGACCAGCTCCGCGCCGTGCAACATGGGCATCGCCGCGACCGCGCGCTCGACCAGCGCGTCGCATTGCGCGTCGCAGTAGGCCGGATCGTCGAACTCCCGCTCCGAAGTCGACCCGATGGCCACCGTGCCATCGTGATGCGGCACGATGTGCAGCCCCCCGGCAAAGACCTGCGGCGCATCGCCGGCATCGTGACGCAGCAAAGCCGACTGGCCCTTCACGCCGGTGCCCACCGGCTTGCCCAAGCCGTCCGACAGGTCCAGAAGCCCCTGCCAGCCGGTGGCCCAGAGCACCTTGCCCAGATCTTCCGCCTCTGCCACCACCTCGACGCCCATGGCGGCCAGTGCCGCCACCAGCGCGGCGGAGGCGCGGCGCGGCGACATCCGCGCGCTGAGCGTGTCGCGGATCAGCCAGCCGGTCGGCGTGAGCGGCGCGAAGGGGCCCGCTTCCTCGGCCCGGATCACCTCCCAGACCGCGGCCTTGCCCCAAAGCTCCCGTGCGGTCCCCTCGCGCGCCCGGGCCAGCTCCAGCCCCTTCGCATCCGCAACCGGCTGCAGCCGCCCGCTGCGGGCATAATCGGGAGAGACGCCCCCCACCGCCTCGACCTCTGCCCAGAAGGCTTCGGCCATCAGCAGGCTCTCGAGCTGGAACGCCTTCTTGGCGTTCCAGTTCTCCGGCACATGCGGGGCCAGCGCGCCGACGATGCCGCCGCTCGAGCCCGCCCCCGGCCCATAGGGGTCCACCACCTGCACCTTCGCCCCGGCCCGGGCGCAGGCCCAGGCGATCGAGAGGCCGAAGATCCCGGCCCCGCGCACTGTCACGTCGATGCTTGCCATTCGTCAGCCCTCCGGTCATGGTCGCGCCAGTTCTAGGACAGACCATCATGACGAACCAGCCCGACGCCCCTCTCTGGCGCGACGGCGAGGTGCCGGTGTCGCCGCGCTTCGACGATCCGTATTTCTCGCTCGAAAACGGCCTTGCCGAGACCCGCCACACCTTCCTCGCCGGCAATGACCTCCCCTCCCGCTTCCGCGACGGGTTTCACGTCGCCGAGCTGGGCTTCGGCACCGGGCTCAACCTGCTCGCCACGCTGCAGCTCTGGCGCGAGAGCGGCATCTCCGGGCAGCTTCATTTCACCAGTTTCGAGGCGTTCCCGATGACGGGCGAGGACATGATCCGCGCCCAGTCGGCCTTTCCCGAGCTCGACGCCATCGCCGGGGAACTCGCCCCCTTCTGGCGCGAAGGTGCCCGCGAGATCGACCTGCCGGACCTGCGCTTCCGCATGGTCGAGGGCGATGCCCGAACCACCCTGCCGGGCTGGGGCAACAAGGCGGATGCGTGGTTCCTCGACGGCTTCTCGCCGGCCAAGAACCCCGAGCTCTGGGGCGAAGACCTGATGCTTGCCGTCGCCCGCCACACCGCGCCGGGCGGCAGCGCCGCAACCTATACCGCCGCCGGCCACGTGCGCCGGGCGCTCGAGGCGGCAGGGTTTGCAGTCTGCCGCGTGCCCGGATATGGGCGCAAACGACACATGACGCGCGCGGAGCTCACCTGATGGCGGAACAGAACACCAGATACGGCATCTGGCTGATGGTCCTCACGACCTTCATCTTCTCCGTCCAGGACGGCATCTCGCGCCACCTGTCCGAGAACTACAACGTCTACATGGTGGTGATGATTCGCTACTGGTTCTTCGCCGCCTTCGTGATGACGGTGGCCGGGCGCCAGGCCGGCGGGCTGCGCGCCGCCGCCGCCACCAGCCAGCCGTGGCTGCAGATCTTCCGCGGCGTGCTGCTGGTGGGCGAGATCTGGGTGATGGTCACCGCCTTCGTGCTGCTGGGCCTCACCGAGAGCCACGCGGTCTTTACCGCCTACCCGCTGCTGGTGGCGGCGCTCTCGGGGCCGATCCTCGGCGAAAAGGTCGGATGGCGGCGCTGGTCGGCGATCGGGGTCGGTTTTCTCGGGGTGATCCTCATCCTGCAGCCTTCGGGCGGGGTCTTTTCCCCGCACGCGGTGGTGCCGCTGGGGGCCGCGCTGATGTTTGCCCTCTACGGCCTGCTCACCCGCTACGTGGCGCGGCGCGACAGCGCGGCGACCTCGTTCTTCTGGACCGGGGTCTCGGGCGCGGTGACGGCGACGCTGGTGGGGATGTGGTTCTGGGAGCCGATGACAGCGCCCGACTGGGGCTGGATGGCGCTGCTTTGCCTGACCGGCGCCAGCGGGCATTTCACCCTGATCAAATGCTACGAGGTCGCCGAGGCGTCGGCGGTACAGCCCTTTGCCTACCTGCAACTGGTCTTCGCAGCCGCCCTCGGCATGACCGTGTTCAACGAGACGCTGCGGCCAAACGTGGCGATGGGGGCGGTGATCATCGTGGCGGCGGGGCTGTTCACGCTGTGGCGCGAGCGGGTGAAACGCTAGACCGACACCCAAGCGCCGCTCCCCGGCCGGCATCGGCCCTCAGGGACGCTCAGGCCTTGGAGCCCTTCCATCGGCAGCCGCGGGGGTCAGCGCCCGAGGCCGGAGCACCCGCGCTTCCGGTGCAATCCGATGCGTGGCGCCACTCCCACCGCAGGTCCCGGAAGCCAGCCTTGCCATCAGACGCCGGCGCACCGCTCGACAGTCACGCACATCCGCCTGCCGCGCATTCCGCGCCCAAGACAACGTCGGGCATCTCGGAAGACACCCGACCGGGTCCGGCGCCGGGCTGTTTCTACCCCGACCGGCGAACGCAGAAACGGGCGCGGGTCCCCGCGCCCGCCTGTGGCGTTTGCCAAGACGCACTTACCGCTCCGGCGGCAGGTGGCTCAGCCCGTACTGCGCGAAGATTGCCGCGATGCGCCCGTCCTCGAGCCCGGCGCGGATTGCGTCGTCGACCGCGTAGCCCAGGGCGCGATAGCGCATGTGCACGCCGACTCCGATGGTCCAGTGGCTCACCGCGAAGCCCGCCAGCGGCGGCTGGTGGATGGCGATGCCCTCCCCCGCCCCGGCCTCGAGCTGCGCCAGCGGGCCCATCGCGGCCATGGTCTCGCCCGCACCGAGCGCCGCCATCGCATCCGCATAGGTGGGATAGCGCCGCACCCCCTGCGCCAGCTGCCCGCCGGCGAAGGAAGTGAGGTAGAAATCCGAGATCGAGTCGTTCTCGACCGCCACCGTGTCGATGCGGAAATAGGCCGGCACCGGCGGATCCTCGGGATAGGCGTCTTCGCGATAGGCGATGGCGATCTGCTCGGCGGCATATTGCCCGGTGAACACCACCTGCTCGACCCGGCAGGTATAGGCGCTGTCATAGGGCACGTGCAGCATCACGTTCGACACCCGCCCGCCGATCACCGGCCCCTTCCAGACATTGTTGCGCAGGTCGGCGTCGAGATTTTCGCCCGCCGCCACCAGCCGGAAGCGCGGCTCGACGCCGAGATCCGCCGCGATGAGCTTGCCGATCTCGATATCGACGCCGACCGGCTTGCCCTTCTCCTCGTAGGACCAGGGCGGGAAATCCTCGTAGGCGGCGAACTCGATGTAGCCACGCTCGAGGATCTGGTCGAGATCCTGCCCGACGATGTCGCGGCCGGCATTCTGAGGCTTGGGCTGCGGCACCCAGTCCTCGCAACGCGCGGAAGCCGGGCTTGCGAATGCAAGCCCGGCCAGCGCGGCCAATACAAACCGGCGCCGCATGTCAGTGCGCTGCGGAAAGCCCGATGGTGAGGGTCTCGGCGGCATGCGTCAGATCCTCCGGATGGGCATCGAGCTGGTTGGCGGCGCGGAAGGCGATGCTGTCTGCGACAGGCGCCCCCGAGAGGGTTTCGATCTCGTCGGCGATCTCGCGCAGGCGGGCGCGCAGCGCGTCGACATCGGCATCGCCCGAGGCGAGCTTGTCGCGGATCTCTTTCAGCTCCGCCGACTGCTCTTCGACCGCCATGTCATCCGGGCGCGCCTCGACATAGGTGCGGATCGCCCAGGCCGCCTTCTGGCCCAGCAGCTCACCGAAGGCGGGCATCTTGGTGATGCCGTTCTGGGTGTAACCGTGGATGAAACGCTCCATGAACCACTCGTCGCCGTATTCCTCGGCCTCGAGAAAGCGCAGATCGGGCGCAAGACCGCCCGAGATCACCTCGAGCCCGTGGCAGCGCGCGCAGTTCTGATTGTAGCCCGAAGCGCCGATCTCGACCGCGGCCTTCCAGACATCCTCGCCGGCGTCGCGATAGGGGTTCTCGGTCAGCCACTCCTCGCCCACATCCGGCAGCGCGTCGGTGTTGACCGGCTGCGGGGCGACATCGCCATGGGCGAAGGCGAGCGTGGCGGCAAACATGCACATTGCGGCACCCGACAGGACGGTGCTCGAAAACTTCACTGCGGACATGGGGACCTCCTCCGTTTCCACTGGTTTCAGCTTTGCTAGCAAGGCGCCCCAACGGGCCATATTGGACCTTGGTCGCGAAACCCCGCACTCTTCGACCATGGTCTTACGGCACGCCCCCTTAAGGAGGCGTAGCTTGGACCAAGGGAGGACATTCATGCGTATCATCGGACTCGCTGCCGTGCTGTCGCTGTCGCTGGGCGCCGCCGCCGCGTCGGAGACCAAGGTCAGAATCGGCTATCTCTCGGTCGAGCAGCCGGCGCCGCCGGTGCTGTCGAATCTCGATGCCATACCGGAAGACCTCGGCCTCGCGGGCGCGCAGCTTGGAATCGAGGACAACGCCACCACCGGGCGCTTCCTGGGCCAGACCTACACGATGGACGAGACCCGTGTGCCCGAGGGCGGCGACGCGCTCGCTGCCGCCCGCACGCTGCTCGCCTCGAGCCCGTTCCTCGTGCTCGACGCCCCTGCCGACACGCTCACCGCCATTGCCGACCTACCCGAGGCCGAGGGCGCGCTTCTGTTCAATGCCACCGCCCCCGACAACGCGCTGCGCGATGCCGGGTGCCGCGCCAACCTGCTGCACACCATCCCCTCGGATGCCATGCGCGCCGACGCGCTGACGCAGTTCCTCGTGCAGCGGCGCTGGACCGAGGTGGCGCTGATCTCGGGCGCGCATCCGCGCGATGCGGCCTTCGCCGAGGCGCTGCGCGGGTCGATCGCCAAGTTCCGGCTGAAGCTGGTGGGCGAGAAGGACTGGGTCTTCGATGCCGACATGCGCCGCAACGCCAGTGCAGAGGTGCCGCTCTTCACCCAGGACTTCAAGGAGCATGACGTGCTGCTTCTGGCCGACGAGATCGGCGATTTCGGTCGCTACGTGGTCTACAACACCTGGCTGCCGCGCCCGGTCGCCGGCTCGGAAGAGCTGGTGCCGCAGGCCTGGGCGCCGGTGGTCGAGCAATGGGGCGCGGCGCAGCTGCAAGCGCGCTTCGAGGAGTTGGCCGCGCGCGACATGCAGCCCGAGGATTATGCCGCCTGGGCCGCGATCCGCGCCATCGGCGAGGCGGTCACCCGCACCGGCAGCGCCGAGGCCGCGACGCTGCGCGCCTACATCTTCTCCGACGCCTTCGAGCTTGCCGGCTTCAAGGGCAGCCCGCTGAGCTTCCGCGCCTGGAACGGCCAGCTGCGCCAGCCGATCCCCATCGTCACCGACCGCGCCGTGGTCGCCACCGCGCCGCTCGAGGGCTTCCACCACCAGGGCAACGAGCTCGACACGCTGGGCCGCGACGCGCCCGAAACCGCCTGCACCGCTTTCAAGGGGTAAGACCATGCTGAGACTGACCGCCATCCTCGCCCTTCTCGCCGCCCCCGCGGTCGCGGACGAGATCTGGATCACCAACGAGAAGGACGACAGCATCAGCGTCATCGACGTGGCGACGCTCGAGGTCACCCGCACCATTCCCACCGGCGAGCGCCCGCGCGGCATCACCTTCAGCCATGATTACTCGCGCGTTTATATCTGCGCCTCCGACAGCGACGCGGTGCAGGTAATGGACCCGGTCTCGGGCGAGATCCTGCACGACCTGCCCTCTGGCGAGGACCCGGAGCAGTTCGTGCTGCACCCGGATAACCGCCGGCTCTACATCGCCAACGAGGACGACGCGATCACCACCGTGGTCGACACCGACAGTCGCCGGGTCATCGCCCAGATCGATGTCGGCATCGAGCCCGAGGGCATGGCGGTGAGCCCCGACGGCAAGATCGTCATCACCACCTCCGAGACCACCAACATGGCGCATTGGATTGACACCGAGAGCGAGGCGATCTTCGCCAACACGCTGGTCGACAGCCGTCCGCGCCATGCCGAGTTCGTCAAGGAGGGCAGCAAGCTCTGGGTGTCGTCCGAGATCGGCGGCACGGTGACGGTGTTCGACGTGGCGAGCCAGGCCGAGAAGGCGAAGATCCATTTCGAGATCACCGGCGTGCACGAGGACCGCATCCAGCCGGTGGGGTTCGAGCTGACCCCGGACGGCAAGACCGCCTTCGTGGCGCTGGGGCCGGCCAACCACGTCGCCGTGGTCAATGCCGAGACCTGGGAGGTCGATGAGTACCTGCTGGTGGGGCGCCGGGTCTGGCACATGGCCTTCGACCGCGACCACAAGCTGCTCTTCACCACCAATGGCGTTTCGGGCGACGTCACGGTGATCGACGTGGAGAAGCGCGAACCGTTCAAGACCATCAAGGTGGGCCGCTTCCCCTGGGGCGCGGCGCTGCGACCGACGGAGGGCTGAGCGCCCTGCCCTGAGTGAGGTCACCAAGGGAGAGAGGAGACGCGGATGAGACGGGTAATCGCAGTGCTGGCGCTGCTGGCGGCCTCTGCTGTGGCGGCAGAGGAAACCAGCGCGGACGCCTATGGCACCACCAATCCCGAGGAGCTGACCTGGCAATCGATGCGCGACCGCGCGGCGCGGGGCGAGACCGACATGATGGTCTGCGCCTCGGGCTACCTGATGACCAAGTCGGGCGATCACGCCACCGCGCGGGCGATCTTCGAGGCCTGTGCCGAGGCCGGCTACACCGCGGCGATGACCTGGATGGGCTACATGGAGCAGAACGGCTTCGGCGGGCCCTTCGATCCCGACGCCGCCGCCCGCTGGGACCGCCGCGCCGCCGAGGCCGGCGACCCGGTCGGCAAGTTCAACTACGGCATCGGGCTGATGCGCGGCTTCGGCACCAAACAGGACGAGGCCGCCGGGCGGGCGCTGGTCGACGAGGCGGCGCGCGACGGGCTGGAGATCGCGAAGAGGCTGCAGGGGGCGGGGTATGATCTCGACGAGGTGACGCCGGACGCCGACAACTGGCGTTACGCCCCGATGTTCTGAGCCCGCGCGGGTTCAAAGTCCAAAGCTCGCCCCCTGTCGCGCAATGTGGACCAGTCATCGGAATACGGGCAGGTCCCGCCAGCGATTCCCGCGTGCCGACCGTTCCGAACGCCGGCTGAGGCAAAGCTGCAGCGTCGTCCGGTGCCGCGCTGCGATCTCGGACGAGAAGGGCGTCTCAACGTGTCCGTTCCAACTGGACACCTTTGGCGAGCCGCTGGCCACTCGGACTGGCAGGGTTCTTCCCACGGTGAGGCCGGTCCCCGGCAGAGAGACACCCTGCCCCGGGCCGTTGCCTGAAAAGTCGCGAGAATGAGGCGCGGCTTCCCGGACCTGCCAAGAATCCGGAAGGCCGCGGCGGGCGTCCGCGGCCTCGATCTCGGCCAGCCATGTTTGGAGGGCGCGTCCCGCCTCCGGACCATGCCGGCGGAAAAGCCAGCCGCCAGGACGGCAGGTTACTGCTAGAAATCAGGCCTCGCCGGCCGCCGGGCCTTCTGCGGTGGACCTTTCCGGCGCTGCGCCTCTCAAAGGTGCGCGTGGATCACCGAGAGGGCATGGCGGAGAGCATGATGGGCGAACTCCGTGCCGTTTGGCCCCGGCACCGCCGGGGCGCGCGCATCCTGCTGCATGTCGTCTGAAACCTGTTGCACCCGCCCCTCCATGACCGTGCCCCAGACGCCAATATCCTTGATCGTCATCGGATCGACCGTGATCGGGTTCTCGGTCAGAATGGTGAAATTGGCGAGCTTTCCGGGCTCGATGCTCCCGCGTTCGTCCTCCATGCGATGCGACCAGGCCGCGTTGATCGTCACCCCGCGCAGCGCCTGTTCGGGCGTGACCCGCTGATCCGCCCCGGCGACCCGGCCAGAGCTCGTCACCCGGTTCACCGCGCACCACATCAGGAACAGCGGATCGCCCGGCGCCATCGGCATGTCGGAATTCAGCGACCACGAGATGCCCGCCCGCTCGACATCCGCCAACCTCACCATGTGGTCGGCCCGCTCGGGGCCAAGACCGGTTTCGCTGTAGCGATCCGCAAGCGCCGCCACGTAGTAGGGATTCGCGCTGACGACCGCACCGAGCCTGCGGATGCGGTCGACCTGATCCGGAGCGCTCACGGCAAAATGCACGATCACCGTGCGATGGTCATAGCGCGGATTGCGCCGCAGATTCTCCTCCAGCGCGTTCAACACCCGGTCGAGCCCGGCATCGCCGTTCACATGCACATGCACCTGATACCCGGCATCCCAGTAGATCCGGAACGCCCGCTCGAAAGCGTCGAGATCCATCATCCATTCGCCGTGATAGTCGCCGATCGGCGGCTCGCGCAGCTGGATCGCGAGCGAATAGATCGCGCCATCGGCGAAGAGCTTCACGGTATCCGTCTTCATGCTCGTCATGCCGGAATACCAGCTTTCGAGCGCACGGGTCGCGGGGATCACCTGATCATCGTCGGCGTTGGCGGCGACAAGGCTCTTGCCGTCGGCGATGAAACTCCAGCGGAAGGGCATGGAGGCGGGCGACATCACCGCGTTCACCGCGTCCTGAACCGGTTTGGCCAGAACCCCGCCGGGCTCGTTGCCCCAGGTCACGCCCTTGGCATGCATATAGTCGCGCATCAGTTCCAGCCCGGCGCGGAACCTGTCGGGGTCGGCGACGCTGGGCGCGA